>JAFAUE010000132.1 GCA_019243475.1 Acidobacteriota bacterium
CGAAGGCGCCTGTTCATCGCTGCACTCCCGGGAAGTTAGGTTTGCAAGGCCGGCTTAAACAGGGAACTGGGGCACGGTTGTTGACCAACTGAACAATATTGACCGCAAGTCATAATTGCTCTATGGTTTTGTTAGCAATTATGACCACCAGTCATTTATCAGCGATTTCCCACGCAGAGGATGCAATTCCGGGTCGGCGCGAACGCCGACGCCGAGAGACGCGCGCGCGAATCTTCGAGGCCGCCATGCGGCTGTTCGCGCAGCGCGGCTTTGCCAATACGCCGGTGGAGGAGATCACCGAGGCGGCCGACGTCGCTAAAGGAACCTTTTTCAATTATTTCCCGACGAAAGAATCAATTCTCGAGGCTCTAGCCGAGCGCCAAATCGGAGTCATCAAGGCTTCGGAGCTGGAGGCAGCAGCGGCGTCAAGCGTATATCCCGTGCTGCACAGAATGATTCACCGTCTTGCCGACAAGCCGTCAAGCAGTCAACTGCTGGTGCGCAGCCTGATCGGAGTCGCCCTCACGAATAACACGTTGTCGAAGTTCATCGGCAGGGTGCTGGAACTCGGACGCAGTCATCTGGCGAAGATCATCGAACGCGGGCAAGAACTTGGAGAGATCCGGACTGACGCTCCTGCACTGGAGCTGGCCCGCGTTCTTCAGCAGTCGATGATGGGCACGCATATGGTCTGGTCGATCAGTTCGCGCAGCGATCTCGATGACTGCCTGGACAAGACATTTGCCGTCGTCTGGCGAGGTATTGCGGTAAAAAGCCCTGTCCCCGGAAGTGCAAACGGCTCGCAGAAAGGCAAGGAGAGGTAAGTATGAAACGCTGGCTCATTATCGCCGCCATCGCCACGGCAGCGCTGGTGACACTTGGCATGCGGTCGTGGTTCAAGCGCGACACTACGCTTACCGCTTCGGGAACGCTGGAAGCGCGCAACGTGAATGTCGGCTCGAAGGTCGGCGGGCGAGTGGAGAAAGTAAACGCACAAGAGGGCGACCGCGTTCAGGCAGGCCAGGTGATTCTCACCTTCGAGGACTCTGAGCTGAATGCGCGGCTGCTTTCCGCTCGTGGTCGATACGAGCAGGCCAAAGCCAATTACGAAAAGATGCTGCACGGCTCGCGGCCGGAAGACATTCAGGAAGCTCGCGGCACCGCCGAATACCAGCAGCATTTTGCGGATACCTATCGTGCCGACGTCGAGCGCGCCAAAGCTGATCTGGACAATGCCGCTGCGAATTTCCATCGCGCACAACAGTTAGCAAGTCACGACGTCGTCTCGCGTCAGTATCTGGACGACGCAGAAAACCGCTACAAAGCGGCGCAGGCGACGCTGGCTTCCTACCAGAATGCGCTGGTTGCCTCACAGGGAACTATCGCCGCCGCCGACGCCGCGAAGAAGCGCGCCGAACGCGGATCGCGTCCAGAAGACATTGCCATGGCGAAAGCTCAGATGATCTCCGCAGAGGGCGATCTTCGCGAGGCTGAATCGCAGTGGAATGAGCGCGAGGTGAAAGCTCCGGCAAACGCCGTCGTGGAGGCGATGGACATCCGTCCCGGCGACTTGCTTCCGGCAAACACGAGCGTCGCCAAACTACTGGAGAGCGATCAGCTGTTTGTAGTCGTCTACGTGCCCCAGTCGATGATCGGACGCGTCCACCTCGGACAGGATGCCGATGTGCGCGTCGATGCCTTCGATCGTCCTTTCCGCGGCAAAGTCGAGCAGATTCGCCAGCAGGCGGAATTCCTGCCGCGCAACGTTGAAACCAAAGATGAGCGCGAGCATCAGGTAGTGGGAGTGAAGCTCCGCGTCGACAATCCTGAAGGCCGGTTGCGCGCCGGCATTCACGCCGATGTGAAGTTTTTGGAGAAGCAGTAATGCCCGCGATCGTCGCAGAGAACCTGGTGCGTAAATTCGGCGAGTTTACCGCCGTCGATGGTGTGAGCTTTACGGTACAGTCAGGAGAAGTCTTTGGCTTCCTCGGCCCCAACGGCAGCGGCAAAACCACCGTCATCAAAATGCTGACCGGCATTCTTCCTCTCACGGCGGGTCGAGGCATGGTCGATGGCATCGACGTGAGCGTCGATCCCGATTCGGTAAAGCAGCGCATCGGCTACATGAGCCAGAAATTCTCGCTCTACGACGATCTCACTGTGCTGGAAAACCTCCGCTTTTATGCGCATATCTACGGACTCCGCGGCAAAGACGCCGATCGCAAGATCGAGGAAACAATGCAGCGCAACGCCATTGAGCCTTATAAGACCAGACTCGCGGGCAAACTCTCCGGCGGCTGGAAGCAGCGGCTGGCGCTGGGCTGCGCCATGATGCACGGTCCAAAGATTCTCTTTCTGGACGAGCCTACTGCGGGCATCGATCCGGTGGCCCGGCGCAAGCTTTGGGACCTGCTCTTCGAGCTGAGCGGACAAGGCATCACGTTTTTCGTCACCACCCACTACATGGACGAAGCCGAGCGCTGCTCGCATCTGGCATACATCTACTACGGAAAGCTGATTGCCGATGGCACGCCGGACACGCTGCGTCAGATTCCTGACGTCTCGCCGGCCGGCACACACCGTTTCGAAATCGTAACGCGCGACGTGACCACGGCTCTGCGCCGGGCGCGCACGCTGCCGTTCATGCGCAGCGCGACGATCTTCGGACGTTCCATTCACGCTTTGATGGACGACACAATCAGCGAGTCGGAGCTTCAGTCTGAGCTCGACAAAGTCGGAGTGCACGCCGATGAGATTCGCCCCTTGATGCCCGACCTCGAAGACGTATTCGTCGAGCTGACTTACCGCCGCCAGGCAGAGCTGGAAGGGAGCAGGGCTTCAGCATGACGCAGTCAACCTTTGTCGAAACGCCGCGAGAATCCCTTGTCGGCTCGCAATCGGATGCTGCGAGGAAAGCGTCTGGCGCAGCTCCTTCAGTGGCCTGGAGCAACAATCCCTTCCGCGGGTTTCGCGCCATCTTCTATAAGGAATCCATTCACCTGCGCCGGGATTCCATGGCAATCATGTTCGCCCTGCTGGTTCCCATTGTGGAAATGATCATTTTAGGCGCGGCCATCGATACCAATGTCCGCCAGGTGAGGACCGTTGTGTACGACGAAAGCGGGCTCATGGAGCACGCCCGCGACGTGGAAGGAAGCCAAAGCAGCAGGGCATTGCTCGACCGCTTCCGTAGTTCCGATACGTTCAAGATCTATAAGTACGTGAACTCCGACGATGAGCTTACCCACGAGATGGTGGCCGGCCGCGCCAAAGTCGGATTGAAGATTCCTTATGACTTCGATCGGCAGCTTTTGCGCGGCCAGAGCGCGCAGGTCATGGTGCTGGTCGACGGCTCCGATTCATCGGTCGCCGGACAAACGCTGAATGTGGCCTCGGCAATCGGTCTCGACGAATCACTTCGCCGCATGCTGCCGGAAGGCAAGCAGCCTGCCATCGACATACGACCGAAGATCATGTTCAATCCCGACTCGCGCTCGCCGAACTTCTTTCTTCCCGGCCTTATGACCGTGCTGCTGCTGTTTGTCACTACCATGCTCACCGCGTTTTCGATCGTGCGCGAGAAGGAGCGCGGAACGCTCGAGCAGCTTTTCGTCACGCCGGTGCGTCCGCTCGGACTGATGATGGGCAAGATCATGCCCTACTTTGGTCTCGCGATGATTGAAATGCTGATGATCCTCGCCTTCATGCGCTTTGCCTTCCAGGTTCCGATGCACGGAAACGTCCTGCTCCTCCTGCTCCTGGCCATGTGCTACATGTTCACGCATTTGTCTCTGGGAATGTTGATCTCATCCAAAGCCAATTCCCAAAATGAAGCTATGCAGCGCTCCATGGGGATCATGCTGCCGAGCATCTTCCTCTCCGGTTATATATTTCCGCTCGACAACATGCCGTGGATTTTTTATCTGATGAGCTTCTTCGTGCCCGCAACCTACATGATGCAGATCTCGCGCGGCATTATTCTGCGCGCAGCCGGCTTTCAGGATCTCTGGATCAATGCGGCAGCGTTGCTGGTAATGGGCCTGGGCGCTCTCACGCTGGCGGCGCGGAACTTCAAGAAAATGATCGTTTAGCGAGTTCCAAAATAGGCTTCCGCCTCACCCATCACCGGGACCGCCGCATCACGAAGATCATCTGTCTGGAATCGTTGTTCATCGGTGTTCGATCAAAGTCTCCGTACTCCTCGACGGGTTCCAAGCCGGCTAGCAGAAACAACGCTTGCAGATGCGGATAGGTGTACCAGGACATTTTCAGCGGCGCGGTTTCCTCCCGAATCAGCTTGCCGTCTCTGTAAGTGCGATAGAGATAAGTCGCGCTGAAGTGCTGCGCGATCTTGTCCACAGAATCTTTCCGTACAGAGCGGCGGATCGTCTTTGGCGGATCATCTTTTGTGTTCCATTCAAGCTCGAGTTTTTCTTCGCCGATTCCGGCCAGCATGGACTCGGGCCGCGGATAAAACACATCGAACGCGAGCACGCCGTCATCAGTTAGGTGAAATGCCGCCGTTTTCAGCGCCGCGATCTGGTCGTCGAGGGTGTACATGTGCTGCAGCGGGCGGAAAGGTATGATGACCGCTCCGTAGCGCCGTTCGCCGCGAAAGCTGCGCAGGTCGCCGGAAAAAACGGAAACACGCTGCCGCACAGAAGCCTCTTGCTGGGCGAGCTTCTTGTTCAGCTGCTCAAGCATCGCCGGCGAGCTGTCCACCCCATCGATCGAAATTCCATTTTGGGCAAAAGGCAGCAGCACGCGGCCGGTCCCGCAAGCGAGTTCCAGTACGGGACCTCCGAAGCGGCGAGCCACCTCGACGTAGAACTGCACATCTTGGAGATCGTCTGCGGATGCATAGGCTTCGTCGTAGTACCTCGCAGACACGGTGTAGAGATCGGGCATCGTGAAATTGTAGAAGCGCGTCTGCGATGGCGCGCGCGATGGCGCTTGTTGGTCCCAATCAGTTCACGGGATTCGGACAAAGCTGCCGTCGTTTTGGAAATTTTTGTTCAGCCATACGCATAATTTGTGTCATAGGATTTCGAGCAGCTCAGCCGTCCCGACGGCATCTCCAGCTGCTCCGTCCGGCAGAGCTATTCCTCGCTGCCGAGCTGCTGCCGGCAGTGATCAATACATCGGTTACTCGACGGCCGGGCATCTAAGCCATCAACCAAACCTAAGAGAGAAGCTCGCATGATAAGGATTACCTGTGATACGTGCGGGGCGGTCAGGAACCCGCGCCAGCACAACTGGATCCTCGGTTACGATTTGCGGTTAGACACTCCGCATACCGTTAGCCGGTCGATTTCATTTTTTGATGTCTGGGACGAATCTCGGATCTTGCAGCGCGGTGCGATTCACTTCTGCTGCGTGGATTGTAAACAAGCCTACATCGCTGCAAATTCCATGAACAAAGAACGGCCTGCAAAAAGGACGCGACGTACACGATCGAAGGCAGCGTAGCTTTCAGCCGTAGTAGTTATGGTGACAACGTCACAGAAATTGACATAAAACCACGGACGAGTAAGGCGGCACAATGGTAGAAGTCATTTGCGACAATTGCGGAACTATTAAGAAATCGAACCATGAGTGGATTCTGGGCAACGAGCAGCAGAAGCATTCTTTGCGGTCAGGTTCAGTCCGAAAGCTCATTCGGTTTTTCGATCGCTGGTACAGCAGGCAAGCAACCGAACTGGGCGCCATCCATTTATGCTCGGTGAAATGCAAGGAAGAATTCGCTCGCACCAAGGGTATGCGAGTGATCATCACTCAGAGAGACCTAAGCATGCACAACTACTGAAGGGTTTCGGGCGACGACAGCGAGGAAGATAAGCGGTCTCCGAAAGAGCCCTAATATCTCAGCAAGAGCCTTAATAAAGAGGTGAGCTCTACTGTCTAGGACCGAATTCCCTGGTAATTCCCTGTTACGTTTGCAAACCTTCCCGGAAAACGCGTGTAAGTCTTCTGATAGGAATCGATTAGCGGCAAATTCCCGCGAATCCCTGAGCCATTCCCTCAGCCTGCATGCAAATCTTCGGATTTTGGGCAGAAATCGCGAAAATCGTTCAGCAAAGATGAAAAATTCCCTCAGAAATTCCCTGAACCAGGGAATTTCGTCTGCGCGGGAGCGGAGTAAAAACGGTTTCCGCCGGACCTCTAGTGCGTGTAGCTCAGCGCTGCTAACGCTCTGCGGAACTGCTGTCGATAATTGCGACTCATCGTCAGCTCGCGGCTGGTAGTCAGCTTGACCATGTAGTCTCCGTGCGGCAACGGGCGATATTCGCGCAGCGACTCCAGATTAATGATGGTGCAGCGATGAATGCGCACAAACTGTCGGGGATTGAGCTGGCGTTCCAGCTGATTCATCGTGCAGCGCATGCGATAGGTGGCCAGGCCGCAATGTACCCGCACATAATTCGCGTCAGAGGTGAAGCAATCTACCAGCTGAACCTTTTGGAAGAAGATGCGATCTCCATGCCGCAGAGCAAGCCGGTCGAGATACTTGGGTTCCTGGCGATTAGCGGGAAACGCAGGCGCAGCTTCGCCCACGAGTTCCAGGTTGCCTGGAATGCTCGCGCGAGTGCGCTCCATCTGCACGCGTGCCTTGGCCCGTTCGAGTGCCTGCAGCAGGCGTTGATCGTGGAAGGGCTTCACCACGTAGTCGGCCGCGTGCGCGTCGAACGCACGAGCAGCGTACTGGTCCTGCGCGCTCATGAATACGACCGCCGGCACTTTGCCGCTGCTCGATTCCACCAACTGGAATCCGGGCACCTCGGGCAATTGCACGTCAACAAACAGCATGTCGGGAGCGTGCTGTTCGATGGCCGCTAACGCGTCATGCCCATTCGTGCACTCGCTCACAATTTCGACCGAACCATCATCGCCCAGTACGCGGCTGATGGCTTCACGCGTCGCAGGTTGATCGTCGGCGATCAGTGCTCGGAAGCGCGACTGGGAAAAGGCCGCAGCATGAATTGAGTCGGTTGCCATAAGCTGTTCAATCCTTCGTTTGGAATGCGTATCGGTTGTGAGTTTCGGTTCATGGCTACAGCCGGACCGGGAACATGGTCGAGCTGCAAGGGTGTGTGCGGGTCGGACGTGGGATGAAGCAGAATCCAAGTCTGCGATTGCGTTTGAGCGTTCGCGATCTGCTGCGGAGTAAGTTGTGCCGCAACTTCCGAGAATTTCTGTTGAAAGTTCTCAGGAACCGATTTCATGAACCGAGCTCCCGAGATATACCAGGAGTACGCGGCAGTTTGATCGGGCGCCCCGCTGCAGCCCTTCAGCGAACAGAGTGCGAGGTTGAGATAGCTCTGCGGATTGCCCTGCTCGGCTGAAGCCAGAAACAGTCGCAGCGCCTGCTGCTCGTCTTTCTCGACGCCTCGGCCCTCCATGTAGAGTCTGCCCAGATTGTTCTCGGCGAATGAATAACCGCGCTCCGCCGCGCGGCGGTAGTGTTCGACCGCTTTTCCCAAATCGGGCTTTGTGCCCTGGCCGTTTTCATATGCTGTCGCAAGAAGAAAATCTGCGGCGGCGAAATGACGCTTGGCTGCGCGTTTCAGCCAACCGAACCCGAGCTGCGGGTCTGCGGGAACATGGGAACCGCTGAGATACTCGAAGCCTAGTTGAAGCTGCGCGATTTCAAGGTCGGCATTGGCTGCTCTCGTGAGGAGATCGATGCCGCGCTGAGGATCAGGAGCAACTTTCCATGTTCCCAGATACAAAATGCCAAGATTGTGCAGCGCCAGTGGGAACCCTGAAGAGGCGGCGCGCTGCAGCCAGCGTTCCGCTTCGATATCGTCTCGCGAAACACCGCGTCCTGTGAGATAAAGGACGGCAAGACTATTTTGGGAATCGGGATCGCCCTGATCGGCAGCTTTGCGGAACCAATGAGCCGCCTGCTGGTAATCGACCTTGCCGGAGTGCCCTCCCTCGTAGGACTTCGCCAACTCTACTTGCGCGCGAAGCGATCCATTCTCGGCTTGTGATGTCAGCCGGCTCAGGTCTGCGCTGCTGAGTGGCTTGCCTTGCGCGGCGGCCTGGGACACGAAAACAGCCGTCAGAAAAACCGGCAACAATTGACCTGCTAAATACTGCATGCGAGAACCTGGCCCCTTACTGCTCACAGCCGACATGACTGCACCGCCTCAAAAGAAAAGAGGCTGCCGGGTCCTCACAATTAAGGACCACGACAGCCTCCGATTTATTCGGTCAGCTTTCGCTAGCTAAACTTGATTTTCTTTCTCGATACCTCTACCAAAACGGGAATCCCGTCCTGGATTTTCAAACGTTCGATTTCCCCATGGCCCATTTCTCTGCAATATTGCACGAACGCCTTCCACGACGGGTGCAGACTGGCCTCCGAATGCTCGGAGGGAGCCGCATTCACGCTGCGTCGCGATTCTGGAGACTTACCGCGCTGGTCCACCCAGGCTCCGTTCGCTTCCATTCTTTGCAACCTTTGACGTTTTGCTAATGCGTCGGTTAGCAAAGCGCTGCTTCGTCATTCAATTTTGTGGTGCTGCAATCAGTACGCCATCGGATGTGCCAGAGTTCCAGCGCGATTCTCACTCACCAGAAAATTGCAGGGACAAGTTTCACCATGCCTCGTGTGTTCGTTTCTGAACAAATTGCGCGGAATCGAACAGTTGCCTCCTACAAGGAAACATCCACGAGCTCTAGTGACGAAAGCATGCTGTCTCTAGTTGTATCCATCACATCTAAAGACGCTCGCAATTGCCTCGCCGTAACGAGATTTTTGCACGCTGCGCTATAGATGAAAAACTTATTCAAAATCGTCATTCGCGCTATCGCAAAATTGCGGGGAAGTTTCAGTTTGGGACGAATGGAACGTTCGTTTCCTGGATGATGAAAGGCATCCCCGGACTTGCTCTTGGGGTGAGTTTGGGACGATGTTGGGTTGTTTTTTGATGGTGACTACTCAGATTCTCGTGAGGCCTCTCGACAATAACAGTCCAGCACCATTCGAGACAGCAGGGACTGATCAACAGGGCGGTAATCGAATTTCTAAGCTGCGCTGAGTCTGCCGGCGGATGCCAGACTCCCCGCGTCCGCCTTCCCGTACAATGGAACAAAGTTAGCGAGACTTGCATGATTCATTTTCCTGTCCCCGAGGCCCTCACCTTTGATGATGTTTTGCTCCTGCCTGCACATTCTGATGTCGTTCCTGCGCTGGCCAATACTCAAACTCAGCTTTCGCGCAATATAAGTTTGAACATTCCCATTGTCAGCTCGGCCATGGATACGGTCACCGAGTCGCGTCTGGCTATAGCGATGGCGCAGCAAGGCGGGATCGGAATCATTCATCGCAATTTGAGCATCGAGCAACAAGCCTCTGAGGTGGACAAGGTAAAGCGTTCGGAAAGCGGGATGATCGTCGATCCAGTCACCATCTCGCCAGAGGCAAAGATTTCCGAAGCTCTGGAAGTCATGCGGAAGTACAAAATTTCGGGTGTGCCGGTAACAAAGAACAAGAAGCTGGTGGGCATTCTCACCAACCGTGACTTGCGTTTCGAGACCCGCACCGACATTCCCGTCTCGAAGGTGATGACGAAAGAAAATCTCATCACCGTGCCGGTCGGCACTACCCTGGAAGAAGCCGAGCAGATTCTCCACAAGCATCGCGTCGAGAAGCTGCTGGTGGTGGACGACAAGCAAACGCTTAAAGGCCTGATCACCGTCAAGGACATCCAGAAAAAACTCAAATACCCGAATGCCGCAAAGGATTCTCAGGGGCGCTTACGCGTAGGCGCTGCCATTGGAGCGACCGGAGATTATCTGGAGCGCGCGCAGGAGATGGCACGGTACAAGGTGGACGTGCTCGCCATCGACAGCGCGCACGGGCACACAACGCGCGTCCTCGATGCGGCACGCCAAGTGAAGAGCAAGCTGCCCGAAGTCGATCT
>JAFAUE010000064.1 GCA_019243475.1 Acidobacteriota bacterium
AAACTGACTGGTGACACAGCCACGTTCGCTCGAGTGATAACTGTTGTGCGGCCGAGGCGCGAGTTCATTCACCAGCAGCCGGCCGTCTGTGAGTACAAACATCTCCACCACGA
Source organism: Acidobacteriota bacterium (assembly GCA_019243475.1). Taxonomy (GTDB): domain Bacteria; phylum Acidobacteriota; class Terriglobia; order Terriglobales; family Acidobacteriaceae; genus Gp1-AA112. The sequence continues at coordinate 114 of JAFAUE010000064.1, forward strand.
GCAAACCGACAATGCCAATCTGCTGCGCGATTTGCATTGCCAGATCGCACGCTTGGCGATGGACCTCGGCTGGCAAAGACGCAGGGATTGCGGACCAGTCGAGAATTTGCGCTTGATGATGATTCAGTGCCGGCGAGTACACGACTGCCTCTCCCCCAGGACGGCGGGCCACCAATACGGAGATTTCATACTCCAGGGGCAGCGCTCGCTCCACTACGCAAGGCCGCGAGCCTAGCGATTTCCAAATCTCGTCAGCAGATTCAGGAGCGGTTTGCTCTTCCAACCGGACTTGGCTGCGGCCGTCGTAGCCTCCCGAAGTCGCCTTTACGAAGCAATCACGCCCAAAGCTCTCAATCGCACCACTCAGCTGGGAAGAGTTCGTCGCACAGCCCCAGTCCCCAATCGGGAAACCGGAGGATTGCAGCCAGTTTTTCTGGCGAATTCGATCCTGGACAATCTGCAGCACGGAGGCATCCGGACGCACGGGAGCATGTTTCGCCGCTTCCTCCAGGCTCGCGAGCGCGATTTGCTCGATCTCGAGAGTCACCACATCAGAGCCGCGTGCCAGATCGCCGGCAGCATGAGCATCGTTAAAGGCCGCCGTGAAGCAACTGTCGACCACGAAGCTCGCCGGGCAGGAGCGGTCTGGATCGAGCACCTGAACACGGTAGCCAAGGGACCGGGCAGCCATTGCAGTCATACGCCCAAGTTGTCCGCCGCCGAGTATGCCGATCGTCGCGCCAGGAAGGATGGCGCTCACGACGGCAACTCCGTGCCAAGTACTTCCTGCTGCCGGGCCGCGCGCCAGGCGCGAATGCGCTCACGCAGTGCCTCGTCGTTGAGCGCGCATATGGAGGCCGCTAATAAAGCAGCATTCGCGGCACCAGGCTGTCCGATCGCCAGTGTGCCCACAGGAACGCCCTTCGGCATTTGCACAATCGAGAGCAAAGAGTCCACGCCGTTGAGCATGGTGGCTGGAATCGGAACTCCCAAAACGGGAAGGATTGTCTTAGATGCCACCATGCCGGGAAGATGGGCAGCGCCTCCGGCAGCGGCGATAATCACCTGCAGCCCGCGCTTCTCCGCCGTCGAGGCATATTCAAACATCCAGTCGGGAGTGCGATGGGCAGAGACGATTCGTTTCTCGTGTGGTACTTGCAGTTCACGCAGAATTTCGATAGCAGGCTCGAGCACCTGGTAGTCACTACGACTGCCCATGATCACGCCGACACGCGGCGCAGAGGAGGTCATGGGTAAATCGTAGCATTCGGAAGTGAGCAGTCAGCATTCGGCAATCAGCATTCAGCCATCAGCGATCAGCATTCAGCATTCGGTCGTGTGGCAAGGCGACGAACTCTAAATTCACAAGCATCCTGAGCGAAGGAGAAGGATCCTTTGTCTTGGACCCCCTCTGCTCTGGGTTCTCGCTAGCTTTGGCTGAACGCTGAAGGCCTGATTGCTGAAGCCTGAAGGCTGAGTGCTGAGTGCTGACTGCTGAGTGCTGACTGCTGATTGCTGACTCGTTACCGCATCGCTGGTTGGCGATCGCCCGCCCCCGAATGCCGCTTTCCTTGTATTTCGATATACACGTTGATGAGAGAAACGGCCGCGGGCGTCACCCCGGGGATTCGGCCGGCATGGCCGAGAGTTCGCGGACGCACGCGGTTGAGCTTCTCGTTCATCTCGCGTGAAAGGCCGCTGACCTGCGAGTAGTCGAACCATTCCGGGATGGTTCGTTCTTCTGCACGCTTCAGCCGTTCGATGGAACGCTGCTGCTGCTGTAGGTATCCGGCGTACTTAATCTCCGTCTCGACGGACTTCAGTTCGTTTCGCGCCTGTGCGGACAGTCGATCTGGTTGAGAAGCGTCGCAGGCATCAAAGAACGATGGCATCAGATCACGCAGGACGGATGCGAAGTCTTCGATCACGATTTCCGGACGCTTCAACAATTGCGCATAGCTCTGGCCGGCTGTATTCGCGAAAGAAGAAGCTTTGTCAGGCGCCACGCTCGCGAGCTTTTCCAAATCCGCCCGGCTTTCAAGCAGTTTCTGTACGGCGCCCGCTCTTTCCTGCTTGGCCAGGTAATCGCGCCACGCATCATCGGAGATCAGTCCAAGCTTGCGGCCATAGGGGGTAAGCCGTCGATCCGCGTTGTCGATGCGCAGCTGCAGCCGAAACTCCGCGCGGGATGTGAACATTCGATAGGGCTCGTTTGTGCCTTTGCTGATCAAATCGTCGATCAGAATGGCCGTATAGCCTTCGGTGCGGTCCAGGATGAATGCAGCGTCGCCCTTAACCTTCAGGGCGGCGTTGATTCCGGCCATGATGCCCTGGCAGGCAGCCTCTTCATATCCGGAAGTTCCATTGATCTGTCCGGCGAGGAAGAGCCGGGAGATCTTCTTCGTCTCCAGCGTGCGCTCCAATTCTGTCGGATCGATGGAGTCATACTCAATGGCGTAACCAGGGCGCAGCATCTCCGCCGTTTCCAATCCGGGAACGGACTTGATTACCGCCAGCTGCACGTCGATGGGCATCGATGTCGACATGCCATTGACGTAGATCTCATGAGTGTTCAGTCCTTCCGGCTCGAGAAAGAGTTGGTGCTGCAGCTTGTCAGGGAATTTAACGATCTTGTCTTCGATCGACGGACAGTAGCGCGGGCCGATTGACTTGATCTGGCCTGAGTACATCGGCGAGCGATGCACGTTTTCGCGGATGATGCGATGCGTTTCCTCCGTGGTAAACGCGATGTAACAAGGCACCTGCTTTTGCGCGATCGTTTTTGTGCGGAAACTGAAAGGAGTGGGATCGTCGTCGCCCGGCTGCGCTGCGAAGCGCGACCAATCGATGGTCCGGCCATCGAGACGGGGCGGCGTGCCCGTCTTAAGCCGGCACCCACGCAGACCAAGAAGCTTGAGCGATTCTCCGAGAAGCTGCGATGGCGGCTCGCCCGAGCGTCCTGCGGGGTAAGTCTGCTCGCCGCAGTGAATCAGCCCATTGAGAAACGTTCCCGTGGTGATTACGATGGCGCCGGCGCCGACCATGCGTCCGTCGCGCAGCTTGATTCCGGTGGCCACCTTTTGTGTGGGCAGCTCTTCAGCAAAAGCGCTCTCACCTCTAGATTTCTTTTCTTCGACAATCAGCTCTGCAACTTCCGCCTGCTTGATATAGAGATTCGGCTGGCTCTCCAGCACCTCCCTCATCTTGAGCCGATACTGCTGCTTGTCGCATTGTGCGCGCGGCGACCAGACGGCCGGTCCGCGTGAGGTATTCAATAAACGAAATTGAATGCCGACGGCATCGGTGACCTCACCCATGATGCCGCCAAGCGCGTCCACTTCGCGCACCAGATGCCCTTTGGCGATGCCACCGACAGCCGGGTTACACGACATCTGCGCGATTAGATCGACGTTCAGAGTGAAGAGGGCAGTCTTCAATCCCATGCGCGCGCAGGCCGTCGCGGCCTCACAGCCCGCATGGCCGGCGCCGACCACCACTACGTCGTAATGTTCCGTGAACAACATGACTATCTCTATTTTAACGACTGAGGGATGAATCTCCCGTGCCAAAAGGGAACGGCAGCCCGAGGGCTGCCGTTCCTCTGCTATTAAGGTTGGTTAGAAGGTGAAGCGCGCTCCCAACTGCACCTGACGAGAGCTATAGGCAAAGTTGCTGTTTGCGTTTGTCACCTGACCGAATGTTGAGTTGAAATTCAGTAGCGGAGCTGCGGCAGTGCCCCCGGTCTTATATGCCAAACTGTTCACGGATGTGGGGTTCACATGGTTGAGGAGATTGAACGCCTCTCCCAGCAACTCCAGGCTGTACTTATCGTGGAAGTCGAAGTGTTTGG
>JAFAUE010000078.1 GCA_019243475.1 Acidobacteriota bacterium
CAGGGACAGCAGGTTGCCGTAGGTCCGCGGGCCGGCGTGGAAGATGTCGTTCACGAAAATCGGAATGTAGGTGCGCAGCGGCATGCTCAGCGCCGTCATGCAAAAGGCGAGCACGATGAGCGCCGTCATCGACTCCTGGGAACGCACGAACTGGATGCCGAGCTTGAGGCTGCGGAGGACCGATTCCTTCTGCGGCTTTGGCACGAAGCGGCTGGTGATGGCGAGCAGTGCGATGATCGGCGCAACGAATGACAGGGCGTTCAGGCCGAAGCACCAGGTTTCGCCGACGCGGGCCAGCGCCTCTCCTGCCAGAGCCGGACCAATCGTGATCGCCATGTTGAATTGAATCGAATTCAGCGCGATGGCGTTGGGCATGTCCTCGCGATCGACCAGCGTCGGAATAAGCGCCTGGTAGGCCGGGCCGCCGAATGCCTGGGCAAATCCGGAGACGAACGAGAGGCAGAGAATCTCCCAGACGTGCACGGTGTTGGTGGCGACGAGGATGGTCAGCAGTCCCGCGCTCGCCAGCTGCACGTACTGCGAGCCGAGCAGAATGCGGCGGCGCTCCACGCGGTCGGCGACGACGCCGCCCAGCAAGGAGAAGAGAAAGATCGGGATTCCGCCCAGGAATTGGTCGAGCGCCAGCAGGAACGCCGAGTGGCTTAGGCGGTAGATCAGCCAGCTTTGGGCAACGATCTGCATCCAGGTGCCGATGCTGGAAATGCAGGCGCCAAACCACATCAGGCGGAAGTCGCGATAGGAAAATGCCTTGAATACCCGCGTGAGAATCGGCGGTTTGGCACTGACTTCTGGAGAAGCTGCGTCCAGTTCGGCGGGCAAGGGTCCTCGTTGCTCTGCTCAGCTTACACTTGGACGCGCACTGCGGGGAAACGTGAACGGGAACAGCTGCGTCTGAGTGGGACGAGCGAATATGGCCAGGTTTCCAGTCGTATGCGGCGGCAGCTTTTCTGCTCGGTCCGAGGCGATTCGCGGCGCAATCGCGATAGAATGCCAGCATGAGTTTTCGCGGAACAGGGACTGCGCTACAGAAGAAACTGAAGAACACGCCGCCGGGCGAGACCGGCATGGAAGCCTCGTATTTGAAGGCTTTAGGCGAGAAGCAAACCCCGGTCACGGTGAAGCTGATGGGCGGCGAATCGGTCCGCGGCTGGATTGAGTATTACGATGCAGACATGATCCGCCTGACGCGCGAGCACGCGCCCAACCTGTTTATCTACAAGCACGAGATCGCCTATATCGCTGAAGACGGCGGACGCCGAGGGCGTCCGTGACGGCGAGAAATCCCGATTACATCTCGACTGCCTCGCAGATAGCTCGCCGCGCCGGCGGGCTGCTGATGGAGTACTTCGCTCGCGGAGTGAAGACCGAATACAAGGGCGAAGGCACGGTCGATGTGGTCACCGACGCGGACCGCGCCTCGGAAAAGCTCATCGTCGAAGCTCTGCGCGCGGCCTTTCCCGATTGCGGAATTGTCGGAGAAGAGGGTGAGCGGACGCAGGTTTCGAGCGAGAACGTGTGGTATGTCGATCCGCTCGACGGCACTACGAACTTCGCGCACGGCTCGCCGGTGTTCAGCGTCTCGCTGGGATTGGCGCGACGCGGAGAGATGGTCGCGGGAGTGGTCTTCGATCCTACGCGCAACGAACTATTTGCCGCGGAGCGCGGCAAGGGCGCAACAGTAAACGATCAGCCGATTCACGTTTCCAAAATTCGCACGCTCGGCGAAAGCTTGCTGGCAACGGGCTTCCCCAGCAAGAAACGGCACCTGAATCCGAATATCCACTTCTATCATCAGCTCACGCTGAAATCCCACGGCCTGCGTCGCGCAGGTTCGGCGGCGCTCGACCTCGCCGGGGTGGCGTCGGGACGCTATGACGGTTATTGGGAGTTCAACCTGAATGCCTGGGACACTTCAGCGGGAGCGCTGCTGGTAGAAGAGGCGGGCGGCAAGATCACGTACATGGACGGCAGCAAGTTCGACGTCGCGGAGTCGCGCGAAGTGCTCGCGACCAACGGGCTCATCCATCAGGAACTGCTCAACGAAATGCATGCCATCAGCCAGGGAAGAGTAGAACCCTTGCCCAGCTTCGCGCGACAGTAAGCGCGCGCGGCCAGCTTGGCTGTCGCTTACGGCTTCAACAGCGCTTCCAAACTGGGAATTCGAGATTGCAGCTGGTCGCGGATTTTCATGGAAGCTGCGATTCGTTCAGGCGCCTCGCTCTCGTTATGCCAGAGATAGACGGTCACAATCGTTCCCACCAGTGAGCCGTCTTTTGCGCGCAGCGGCATGTGAGTCTCCATGCGGTGCGTGCTGGGAATCACCTGCACGATCATCTTGCCTGTACGCGCGACTTCGTGGTCAACGTCGTCCGATGGCCTTCCTAAAAACTTTGGCTGGTTGATGCCGACGACCCGGTTCACGGTGTCGCCTGGCGCCGTGACGTGAAACGCAAGCACCAGCATGTCTGGATGACTTTTCAGCGTTTCAATAGTTAGGCGCTGCGCGAGGACATCGTCCGGCTTGAGAGCAACGATGAATGGGTCGAACAATGTTTTCGACGATGGGATGATTTCCTGTAGTTCTTTGGCGAGCTGCTCGCTTTTGGCTGCGCATTCACTTTTCTCAACAGCCGCAGCAAACGAGAGACGCGCCTCGCCAATCCTTTCACCCGGCGTGTCGAGGAGTGTTATGGACTGGCTGCAGGACGCCTTTGTCGATGAAGGATCAATGCCGGCGGCGTGGCTTTCCAGCGTTCTGCTCTGGTTGCTCTCAGGATCGCGCACCGAGATCGACAACGAGGTCAGGTCTGGATGGAGCAGAAGAAGCTCATGCTCGATCAC
>JAFAUE010000099.1 GCA_019243475.1 Acidobacteriota bacterium
CGGAAAGACCCTTCACGCCTAGCGAGCTCTGATGGGAATGATGGTCGTACCCAACCGTGCCGGTGCCCATGGCCAGGCGGCTCGTCTTAATTCCGGTATTGCCGATGGTGACTGTGTCGTTCGCGCTATAGTGTTTGGGAAGAGTCTGCGCGAGAAGCCGGCCGGCAAAGGGATGCGAGCTGAGCCAGGCTGCTCCGAAGGTGTAAGCGGAGCCGACAATGAAGTCTCGACGCTTCATGTAAGCCTCCTCGGGAAAGTCTATAACTTCAAAATCGTTCGTGGTGGCGAATGGCGGGCCGGATACTGCGTAACCGTTTGGACGTGAACCAGACTAGAGTGTCACCGCTTCCTTCCCGAGCTGTTCGTTGACCAGCCTCGCAATCAGCGGCTTCAGACCCTCACCCGTCTTTTGCAGAATGAAATCGCTCTTTGCATCGGACCAATCGAGTTTGAAGCTCGTGGCGAGCGCCGAAATCCAGATTTGCCTGACCGGACTGTTTGGAGTGACGACGAACTTGGCGGGCGGATCTTCGAAGACGACCGTCAGCACGCCGTTCTGCTCTTCGACTTCGATCTCGGCATCGTCTTCGGCAGCGATAAGACTCTTCTTCAAGTCTTCGATGGCCGCGTCCGCCTTACGGCGAAAATCAAGCTCTTCGAGCATAGGTGAATTATAGGAGATCGGGTCATCGGGTCATCGGGTCATCGGGTCATCGGGTCATCGGGTCATCGGGTCATCGGGTCATCGGGAGGTTGAGAGTGATTGCCAGATGTCGTCAAGCCAAAAAAGGCGGCAGCAATGAGGCATTAAGGCAGCAATTGGTTGGTTCTAGATGACCGACGGCCCGATCATCCGCTAACCCGATTCCCTCACTGTCCCGCGCTGATCGGTCCGGTGCTCGGCTCGGTCTTCATGCCGCAGCTTGCCAGGCCACGCTCAATCGCGGTGCCCTCTTCGTAGTCGTTCCAGGTAACGATCATGAGGAAGGGCAGCGGATGATCGGCGGGAAAGTAGCGGCGATAGAGATTGAGGGAATCTTCCAGAGTTTTGCCGCAGCGGTAATCGATCTTGCGGCCTTGTCCCCATTCAGCTTTGGAATCGTCGAAGCCGGGCCAGGCCGCGCCCACGGCAATTTTGTTCGGCTCTTTAGACAGTCGGCTGTAAAAGTCCTCGAGATAGCTGCGGCCCCAGTTGCTGCCGTCGCGAGCCCATCCCTTCTTGCCGGGCGAGACCCATGCGTAATAGCCGTCGAACGCGCCCCAATCTCTGGGGTCCTGGTCTTCATAGATCAGCTCCGGGGGCTGCTCCCATCCACCCAGTGCTTGTTTTACCTGCTTCCAGTCAGTCTTTCCCGATTTGGGAAATATGAAGACCATCGGGCGGCCGTCATAAGTCAAATAAGCATTCGACGGAGCGCTGGCCTTCGGACCAATGTAGTGATCGTAGGCGTATTGCAGGTCGGCAATTGCCTGCTGCGTGGACTGTGTGGGATCGTCCACGCTCTCGTCGTACATAATTGCGGTTTTGAAGTCGTGCTCGCCCGCGACCTTCTGCAGCAGGGCGTAGCTGTGGTCTTCAAAGTCGTGCGACGGCCCATACCAGTTCACGACGAAGGCTTTGATGTTCAGGTCCTTGGCATGCTCCACCTGCTGCGTGAGCACTGCCGTGTCTTGGGAGCTGTAGCCGACGTTCATGTGCCCCGATCGTCCGAACCAGGGCTGATAAGCGGCGATAATCTGGGGACTGCCATCAGGCGCGGAAACTTCAGAGTGCAGCGCGCGTGAAAGGTCCGGTTTCTTCGCGGCACAGCCGGCGATCAAAAGCAGCAAAGAAAAACTGCAAAGAACAAAGAACGCTCTCAGGATTTTGCTGAAACCTCTCATATATGAAGACAAAGATTTCCCTGTATGCGAGCAGAAGCTCACATTGTTGGATGAGATTTCAGCAGGTCACGTTGGATTGGCAGCTAAGCTGTTGAGCTGCGAGGGATAAAAAATAAAGACCCGTATCCGCAACTCAGCTTCAAGGGCTTCGTCTGCAGAAGATCTGAGGAGCTCAGCAGCTCAGCAGCTTAGGAGCTGCTTAGAAAGGGATATCTTCGTCCTGGATGTTGGTTGCGTGCGACTCTTCCTGCTGGTGCGGCTGGCTCTGGTCGTAGGTGCCACCTCCGGCCGCCGCGCCGCGAGAATATCCCCCGGCCCCGGCCTCGCCTCCTTCGCCGCGTCCGCTGAGCAGCACGAGATCATTGGCCACGATTTCAGTCTTGTATCGCTTCTGACCAGTCTCTTTGTCGTCCCACGAACTGGTCTGCAGACGCCCCTCGATGTAAACCTTGGAACCTTTCTTCAGATACTCACCCACAATCTCGGCCGTGCGCTGCCAGGCAATGACGTTGTGCCACTCGGTGCGCTCCTGCCATTGGCCGGACTTGTCCTTATAGCCTTCGTTGGTTGCGACGGTGAACTTTGCGACCGGTGTGCCCTGGGGCGTGAACTTGAGCTCGGGATCTTTGCCGAGATTTCCTACGAGAATGACTTTGTTTACGCTTTTGGGCATAGAAAGAATCTCCGGTGCGATTGAAGTGCCGTCACTATACCAGAGCGCAGCAAGAGTCGGCTATCGGCCTTGCGTGCAATGCCGATAGCCGACCACCAGCTGGTCTCAGTCGGCGACCGTCACCTGCATGTTGTCCACATACACGTGATAGGGAGTGCTCGCTGAATTCAGATCGAGCTGGAACCCATTGGTGAACTCAAGGCCGGTGCCGGTATGCGTCGCGGGATGCGAGATGTTGGCGTTGAATACCTGTCCGTCGACAATCAGGCTGTCGTGAATCGCCTGGGTTCCCGCCGTGTGGTAGATCGCCACGATGTGATGCCAGGTGTCCGGCGCAAACTGTTGCAGCGGAATGCCGGTAGCCTCCCAGTTTTTCGTCGTGTAGTTGAATACCCTCCAGCCGTTGGTGGCGTAGTCGGCCTGCCAGGCGAAGTTGTAGGTATCGCCGTTGACGGTCTGCTGGCATTCGAACTCAATCGCCTGCGGGGCATTGGCATACTGTGCGGGAATGTACATATCGAACTCATAGCGCAGGTAGGTCAATGGATTCGGCAGGGTGGGCTGCTCGATAAAGTAGTAGCCGCCCGTGTATGCCGGACCGCCGTTGGCCCAGAAATCGGCGGCGTGCCCGCTCAAGCTCGGATTCGACAGGCCTTGGCCCATGCCATAGTCGGGGCCTTGGCCAGTGCCACCCTGGTTGCCGCATCCACCGCAGGTCTGCCAACCTTGCTGGTTTTGGATTCCACCGATCACGGTTGAACCAGCCGGAGCACCGTTGCCGGAAGCAGCGGGGGCTGCCGGAGCAGCTGGAGCAGCTGCTGCGGCCGGCGGCGCCGGGGCTGGATTCGAACTAGTGGAGGCTGTGGTGGAACTGCTGTTCGCCGTAGCTGTTCCCGCGTTAGCCGTGGTTGTCGTCGTTGTTGCGCTGGCCGCTGTCGCGGATGTGCCTGCAAACGGCTTGGCTGCTCCGGAACCACAGCCCACGAATGATGCAATGGCAAGTGCCGCTACGCCGACGTTAACCAATACCTTAGAAGTGAAACCCACATGGACCTCGCAAAAGTGGAATGCCAACTGACTGAATCCACGGTAGGTTTGCTTCTACTCTGGCTATATCGGCGGAGAGGTCTAGGAAAGGCGGGAAAGACTCCTAGGTCACTCTAGGTGACCTTCCTAATACTTTGGGGCCAAGGAAAACCATAGTAGCTGGGCGGTCGTCCGGCCAACTTGTTCAGAACTAAAGGCGTTTCAAGTTTCGGGTTTCAAGTTTCGGCAAAGCCAGGTCGCTACGTTGCCTGCCGATAAAGGTCAGTAGGAACCTGACATGGCTCAGAGCGCGAATCTGAAGACACGTAGGGCTTTCCCCGCGCGTAGCGGAACGCGAATCAAACGAATAACTTGTACAGCATGAGGTAGACGATCACTCCGGTCACTGAGACATACATCCAGATCGGATACGTCCAGCGCGCGACTCTCCTATGACGATCAAACCAGTTGCGCAGACCGAAGAACAGTGTGGTGAGGATCATTGGAACGACTACAGCTGCCAGGACCGTGTGGGAGATGAGAATCGAGAAGTACACAGCCCTCGACCATCCGTGGCCCCGGAAGTGAACCGAGCCAACATGGGCGTGGTAGTAGAGGTAGCAGCAAAGAAAGGCAGAGGAGGTGACAAAGGCCGAGATCATCGTGGCCCGATGTCGAAGCACCTGTCCGCGCCTGATGAAGTGATGTCCTATGGCGAGAAGTACTGCAGTGACGCCGTTCAGAGAGGCATCGAGGGCTGGGAAGATAGCGTAATCAACTTGCAAGTCTTGCCTTGGGAACTGCCAACACGAAGGTCACAATAACCCGTTCACTCCTAATCCGCCTCTGGGATTACAAGCTGTTTCTCAGCCATCTTAGGCCGCAGGTTGCGTGGTACGGCGGTTCACCATCATGAAAGCCAGAGCAAAGATTGCGGCGGTGAAGATCGCCAGGATGGCCAATGAGGTTCCCACGGAAAACAAGTTGCTTGTAGCGCTCGCGGGGTAAAGAGCCGAGCGCAGCGCGTCGAGGCCGTAGGTCAGCGGATTGAAGCGCATGACCCAGCGAATCCATCCCGAAGCGCCGTTCACGGGAAAGAGCGCGCCGGAGAGAATCCAAAGCGGGATAAGGAACAGATTCACGACAGCATGAAATGCCTGAGCCGATTCCATCCGCCACGCCAGAGCGAAACCCAGCGCCGTAAGGGAAAATGCCATCAGGAAGACTGACACGACATCGATGAGAACGCCTTCGACGCTGAAGTGCGCTCCGACCGCTGGAGCAAATACCAGAAACACAAGCCCCTGAGCAGCCGACAGCGTAGTTCCGCCCAGAACCTTTCCCATCACAATGGCCGAACGACTCACCGGAGCGACCAGTACTGATGACAGAAAACCGCGATCCCGATCTTCGATCACCGACATCATGGTGAAGATCGACGTAAACAGGACGATCATCAGCAGCGAGCCCGGATAAAAATACTGAAGATAGTGCTGGTCACTGCCGCTTGAACGAAACGAGCTACCGAAGCCGGAACCGATTACCAGCCAGAACAAAAGGGGAGAGAGAATCACCCCGATTACGCGGCTCTTTTGTCGGTAGAAGCGCACGATCTCTCTTCTCCAAAGAGAGAACACCGGCAAGAGTGTGCTTGTCGTTTGTGTGGAGGTTAACGCCGGAAATGTTGCTGCTGATTGTGACATTCAATTACCGACGTGGTTCTTCCGCTTCCACTCTGCCTTCCGTCCAGAACCTGTGTCCGGTGCGATTGATGAACACGTCTTCCAATGTGGGCCGGCTTACGTTCACTGCGCGAATCTCTCCGGCGAACGCTTCCATTACGTCGGCGGCGAAGCGATGGCCGTGGGAGCGCTCGAGGCGCACAAGATTGTCGTTCACGGAACACTCGACGCCAAATCGCTGGCGAATACGCGTGGCTAACGTCTCCGCGTGTTCCGCTTCGAATTGGATTACGTCGCCGCCGATCCGCGATTTCAGTTCTGCGGGCGTGCCCAATCCCACCAGCTTGCCATGACTCAAAATCGCTAAGCGATCGCAGCGCTCCGCCTCTTCCATCAGGTGAGTGGTCACGAGCACAGTCACGCCTTCCTGCTCGCGCAACTTGTCGAGATAGAGCCACAAATCGCGGCGCGCTCCGGGATCTAGGCCGGTGGTCGGTTCGTCGAGCAGCAGAACCGACGGACGATGAATCAGTCCCTTCGCCAGTTCGACTCGCCGCTGCATTCCGCCGGAAAAGGTTTCCACCAAATCGTTGGCGCGATCGGAGAGGCGGACACGTTCGAGCATCTCCGCGATCCGGCGTTTGAGCGGCGTGCCACTGAGTCCGTAGAGATGCCCCTGATGCATCAGGTTCTCGGCGGCAGTAAGCTTCACGTCCACGCTCTGTGCCTGCGCTACCACTCCAATCCGCCGACGCACCTCGTTCGGCTGCTTCACCGGATCGAAGCCCACAATGCGCGCCTGTCCCGAAGTGGGAACCATAAGCGTAGTGAGAATGCGAAAGAGTGTGGTCTTGCCGCTGCCGTTTGGACCAAGCAGGCCAAAGATCTCCGCAGACCGAACACCAAACGACACCTCATCCAGCGCGACTCGCTCGCCGTACTGATGCCGCAGAGCTTGAACTTCGATGGAGTTGTGCGAGGCTTCGTCCTTATTTTCCGCTTCGGCGAGCCCCGTAGGTGAAGTGGTAGAACTGCTCATATCAGCGGCGTGAACTTTGCGTTGAGCATCATCAGAGCAAAGAGCGCCGGTAGGTACAGCACACTGGCCCGCAAAAGGCTGCGCGCCAGCTTGCGCGATTCCCCGGCAGGCAGCCCGGACAGCACTCGCGCAAAGCGCAGGCAATAGACAAGAAAGGCCAGATCGAAAATCAACGCTCCGACAATGTAGGTGCGCCCGACCATGTGCAGAAATCCGGGAAAGAGCGTCACGGGCACGAGCATAAGAGAGTAGGCGAGCACCTCGCGTACGGTGGAACGTCCATCTTCTTCCACAACGGGCAGCATGCGAATGCCGGCGCGGCGATAGTCTTCGCGATACATCCAGGCGATGGCGTGAAAATGCGGAAACTGCCAGAGGAAAAGAATGGCAAACAGAACCAGAGCTTCCCATTCGACGCGGCCGCGCGCTGCTGCCCAGCCAAGCAGCGGCGGCATGGCTCCTGGCAGAGCTCCAATGGTGGTGCAGAGGGGCGAATGTTTTTTGAGCGGCGTGTATGCCCCTAAATACGCCGACGCGGTCAACACACTGAGTACACCGGTAAGCAGGTTCGTAGTGATCACGAGGTAGGCGGCGCCGCCCAGAATGCAGGCGATGCCGATGGCCGCAGCTTCGGCCACGCCCATTCGCTTTCCCGGAATGGGACGCCGCTGCGTGCGGGCCATGCGTCCGTCGGCTTCACGCTCGATCACCTGGTTCAGGGCAGCCGCGCCGCCGGAGACCAGACCGATCCCCATCAATGCACAGATCAACTTCCAGGAGAACGTGGAAATCTGCGCGCGCTGAGCTCCCAGGTAGTAACCCGTCCAGGCCGTCATTACGACCAGCGATGTGACACGCATTTTCAAGAGGATCGCGTAGTCACCCAGGCGCGAATAATGCTTTGTCCGGCGCGGAGAAGCATTGAGCTCTTCCGGGACTGGAATCGGTTGGACCGCAGCGCTCATGCTCGGATCGCCTTTCGCTGGGTGACGCTTTCAGGCGACAACACCACGATAGAACGACCGGCGCGACCATGAAATTTTGATTGGGCCGCGGATGGAGTTTCAGACTTCACAGGCATGAATACGAGAAAAGCGGGACTGAATAGTGTAACAGGCTGACCGAACGACATGAGAGGCACAACATTCAAAACAAGAGCTAACACAAAGGGTCACAAGGTTCTCACGGAAGAGGTGCAGAATGCCGATCCTTCGTTTGCCAATTGGGAGCTAATCGAATCCGAACTGCTTACTTAGGAGCGGCGTAAGCAAAGTCAACCTCCTTCTCGTCCTTTGCTCCTAGAGTCACCTGTTGCGTCTGCTCGCCCAAGGCTTCATGGACCGCCGCGATGGTGTATTCCCCAGGCGGCAATCCCTTGATCTCAAAATCTCCCTGCGCATCGCTAATCGCGTAGAAGGAATTTGCTGCGACATTCACATAGGCCTTCATCCATGGATGCTGGTTGCATTTGATCGGCAGCATGACTTCGGGATCGTGAAAGGCTTTTTCGATTGGCGCGCCCTTCGGCATCTGTGACTCGTTCCACTGCGGATTGCTGGGCGCATTCGGCTGGGCGAGAACGTTGTGCATGGTGGAATCGTCGTTAAGAACCTGCAAGCTTTGTCCTGCCATAAGAGCCAGCACATGCGGCTGGTAACGGCATCCTCTCTGGTCCAGGACGACGGGACTTGACGGCACGGCGAAACTCTTTCCCTCTAGTCCTTGCTTGACATAGAGATACACATTCGCCAATCGCCCTTGCTTCACGACAAACTGCTGGCTGAAATTTTTCGCTGAGTTTGACAGCGTGCAGCCCGGATCCATCGCCATGTCGATCTCCACCGGCGCCGGTGTGGTGCCGGTGATGTGAATGGTGCCGTGGATGCTCGCCGCTATGGAGGGGTCAACGACAAATGTCTTTGCATCGACCTTCGATGACTTCTCCTTTGCTTGTGGCATAGGCCTGGTGTTCTGATTGCACGACGTGGAGAGCATAGCTAATGACAAAACGATTGGAATGAAACGCCCCATGGTTCGATCATACGGCTGGCAACTTGTACTGCTCATATCCGAGAAACTTGCGCTCGATCCCGCGCTCCGTCCGTCTTTTTGAGTTCAAGCTCGATGGTGGCGGCGACCTTCGCCTGAATCTGGTGATCATCGCCAAAGCCGGCAAACCAACTCACATCAGGCTCACGACGAAACCAAGTGAGTTGCCGCTTGGCGTAATTGCGATGTGCCTGCTGGGCCGCGAGAAGCGCCACCGGCTGCGTCATTTCCCCCCGAAGGTACTGCACGACTTGACGATATCCTAACGAACCTAGAGCCCGCGCTATAGGACGGGAATCATCTCGCAGTTCAATGTCCGGCGACTGATACGCCAGCAGCAGCCGCTGAGTTTCCTCAATAAGCCCATTTTGGAACATCAGTGCGCATCGGTCATTGATGCGCTGGTAAAGTTGCTCGCGTTCAGGATCCAGACCGACGCGGAGAATGCGAAATCCAGTCAAGGCGTCGCGGCCCTTGTCCCACATGACCGTAAGACGCTCTCCCGCCAATAGGCAGACTTCGATAGCGCGTATCAGCTTGGGCGTATCGTTCGGATGAATTTTCGCCGCGGCTTCTGGGTCAAGCCGCGAGAGCACGCGATGAAGGTGCCGAATGGTCATCTGGTCCGCGCGCCGGCGCAGGCGAATGCGCAGCTGATCCGAGCGCGTCGGCCCTTCGAAGAGGCCATCGATCAGAGCGCGCAAGTACAAACCGGTGCCCCCGGCCACGATCGGCAATTTGCCGCGGTCACGAATATCTGCCGCCGCCTTTCGCGCCAGGCGCGCATAATCGCCCGCCGTGAAATCTTCCGCCGGTCCCGCAACATCGATCAGGTGATGCCGGATTCTTGCCCGTTCTTCACGGCTGGGCTTGGCCGTGCCGATTTCAAACTCACGATAGACCGCGACCGAGTCGCAGCTCACGATCTCGCCCTCAAAGTGCCCCGCAAGTTTTATTGACAACGCAGTCTTGCCGCTGCCTGTTGGGCCGAGAATAACGAGGAGCAGTGGGTCCATAGCGTGCCAGAGGTGTCCAGAAGGTTATGCTGAGTATAGGGGAAATGCGCAGGCTTGATTATTGAAGAGACCGAGTACCTTCGCACACGGCGCAGCGCGGAGTTACTTCCCGTTTTAGTTAACGATTCTCCGACACGGCCGCGGCCTTGCTCAGCGACACCACGTGGCGCTGCTGGTCAAAGGAATAGGTAGTGGGCTTCTCGACACAGAAGGTCTGCTGATAACGCGTTGTCGTCGCCGTTTTTGTAACTCGTAAGAGAACATTCTGCTCCGCTCCCCAGCCAATCACGGAAAAGTCGAACTCGCAATCTTTGCCAAACAGTCGTTGAAAGGCTTCATCAACGGGAAGCTCGCGAACCTGGGAGGTCGCCGCATCAAGCACAAGTGCAGACTTGCTGACAATAGCGTCGTTGTCGTATCCCCATGTGAGCAACTCGATCAACAGTTGAGCGCCGTCACGAGACCAGCCAAGCAGCCGCATGCCCACACCTTGATCGTCGAGACCGGGTTTCTCATACACCACGCGGTAGCTGACGCTGTCTTTCGCATAAAAAAGTTGTGCTTTGTTCTTGCAGAATTGAGCCTGTCCTGAATCGGTGGAAGCCTCAGCCGTAACCAGCGCGTAAGCAGCACCGCTATTGGCTTTCTCAATCGGCGTTTTGGCTTCACGCGTCTGGAAGGTGCCGTTCTTCTTGCTCTCCCAACAGCTCAGCGAAGCGGTATTTTGAGCAATTGCGGGCAATGGTGCGATTAGCGCAATTCCGCACAGCGCAAATTGGCGCATCGACATCATTCAGCTACTTAGGTCCCGGAAAGCCAACTATGAATCGTATCCGCCGACGGCGCGGACAGCCCTCTCTCGGCGTGCCGCTCACTCTCCAACCTTGAGGACGGCGAGGAACGCCTCTTGCGGAATGTCCACGCGCCCGATGCGCTTCATACGTTTCTTCCCTTCCTTCTGCTTCTCCAGCAATTTGCGCTTACGCGTGATGTCGCCTCCATAGCACTTGGCGAGGACATTCTTACGCATTGCCGGCACTGTCTCGCGCGCAATGACTTTTCCGCCAATCGCTGCCTGAATCGCCACCTCGAACATCTGCCGCGGAATAAGCTCCTTCATCTTCGCGGCCAGAGCACGGCCTCGCTCATAAGCACTCTCGCGATGCACGATGATGGAAAGCGCATCGACCGGATCGCCGGAGACCAGAATGTCGAGCTTCACCATCGGGGATTCCCACATTCCGGATAGGTGATAATCCAGCGACGCGTATCCGCGCGAGACAGATTTCAGTCGATCATAGAAGTCGAGCACGATCTCATTGAGCGGCAGCTCATAGGTGAGCATCACGCGATTCGCGCTCACGTATTCAAAGTTCTTCTGCCGCCCGCGCTTTTCTTCTACGAGCTTGAGAATGCCGCCGACATACTCCTCGTTGGTCATGATCATCGCCGTGATCACCGGCTCTTCGACCTTGCCGATCTCGCTCTGCGAAATCCACTTGGATGGATTATCGACTTCAACGATGCTGCCGTCAGTCCTCGTGATGCGATAGCGAACGCCGGGCGCCGTGGTGATCAGGTCCAGATTGAACTCGCGCTCCAGACGTTCCTGAATGATCTCCATATGCAGCAGGCCAAGGAATCCGCAGCGGAAGCCAAAGCCGAGCGCAGCGGAGCTCTCCGGCTCGAAGAAGAATGACGAGTCGTTCAGCCGCAGCTTTTCCAGCGCATCGCGCAGCAGCGTGTGCTCGTGTGCATCGACGGTGTAGAGGCCGGCGAACACCATGGGCTTGAGCTCTTCAAAACCGGGAAGCGGCTCGATCGCAGCCCGGGAATCATCGGTAATGGTGTCGCCGATCTTGGCGGAAGCCACGTTCTTGATGTTCGCCATCAGGAAGCCGACTTCGCCGGCCTCAAGCTGGTCAATCTCTACCGGCTTCGGCGTGAGCACGCCAAGCTGTTCGACATCGAAAACCTGTCCGTTCGACCATAGGCGGATCTTCATGCCCTTGCGCATGGTGCCGGCGACGATTCTTGCCAGCACGATGACGCCACGATAGGGATCGAACCAGGAGTCGAAGATCAGCCCCTGTAGCGGCGCCTCGGGGGGAGCTTTCGGAGCGGGAAGCCGTTTCACGATGGCTTCGAGGACGTCAGGAACGCCCTCTCCCGTTTTGGCACTCACGAGCAGAGCGTTCGAGGCGTCGAGACCGACCGCATGCTCCACCATCTCTTTGGCGCGCGGAATGTCGGCGCTGGGCAGATCGATTTTGTTGATGACAGGAATGATTTCAAGGCCGTTGTGAATCGCAAGATAGGCATTGGCCAGCGTTTGCGCTTCGACTCCCTGCGATGCGTCAACCACCAACAGCGCTCCTTCGCAAGAAGCGAGCGAGCGTGAAACTTCGTAGGAGAAGTCCACGTGTCCGGGCGTGTCGATCAAGTTGAGCTGATATTGCTGGCCGTCTTTAGCGGTGTACATCATTCGCACGGCGTGAGCCTTGATGGTGATGCCGCGTTCGCGCTCGAGATCCATGGCGTCGAGCACCTGCTCCTGCATTTCGCGCGCGCTCAACGCGCCGGTGAGCTCGAGCAACCGGTCGGAGAGCGTGGATTTGCCATGGTCGATGTGCGCGATGATGGCGAAATTGCGGATGTACTGACGGTCCATTCAGGTTTGCTTGTGGTCATTCCGAGCGGAGCGCGTGTCCGCCACCGCCGATGTGCGCGGAGAGAGGAATCCTGGTTCTAATGATACTTGAGTCGCTTCAGCACACGCCTTAGGACGCCGAGGTTTTTGCGGAATGGGGCTCGAAGCTGATCAACAGCGGCGAACTTCTGGAACAGAAAAAGGCCGGCATCGCGCCGGCCTTTTTCATCAGGAAATCGAGGTTAGCCCTTCTTGGGAGCGATTGCGTCCTTCGCGGCCTTGGCCACGCGGAACTTCACTACCGTCTTGGCCTTGATCTTGATCGGCTCGCCGGTCTGCGGGTTGCGGCCCATGCGGGCCTTGCGCTCGGCTTTCACCAGACGGCCGAGGCCGGGGATCACGAACACGCCGTTCTTCTTGGTTTCTTTTACGGCCGTCTCGGCGAGGTGCTCGAGGAAAGCTGCTGCCTGTTTATTGTTCACTTGAAGTTTCTCGGCCACGTTGCGGACGAGAGCTGTCTTGGTCATGCCTGTTGCCATGAATCCTCCTTAGCGGGATTGAGTTGGGATTTGATTGCGAACGCGGGCGCCACTGGAGCTCGCGCCCGCCCGGTCATGACAAGCGTTATCGCCTGTATTCATGCGGGTTTTTGCAACATCCAGAGCAATACCATGCGATGAGGTGTCGCTTCGTGTCAAGGAAAAAAGCGCGATTTTCGCGCATTTTCTGTGATTATTTCGGTATCGAGCCAGCATTTGCAGCGATTTTACTGCGTTTTTTGAGTAGGAAACGCAATAGTGAGGAACTTTGCCTTGTCGGGCAGTACCACGAACTTCAACTCCGGTGCTTCATTCCAGAACACGTCGCCGGAGTTGGCAGAAAATTCCTTTGTACCATTTTGGGAACTCCAGCGAAACTTCATTGGGCTTATCGCAATCAGAAGGAAAGGCCGCTCTGGGAGTGCGTTGGAAGGGATCTCGGAATTGCCTTGCGTGCTGAACTGACTCACGGTTACACGACTTCCGCGCATCACCGGGAACTCTCCTCCCGACCATGATGCGCCGCCGGAGAATTGGCTTCGTTCGATGGACGGCACCGAAGCAGCTACCCCTACGGATCCGCCACCCCAGCCGGTTCCGACGCCGCAAGATTGCTGGCCGCCTGGAACTCCGCACAGCGGGGATCCAAGGCCTTCCAGAAGCTCAATCGTCACATTACGAAACGGACCGTCGCCCAAGTTCGTCGCTTTATGCGCGAATGGTCCCTTCGAGAACTCCACCTGACCATCTCTCAATTTCAGCGCGACAGGTTGCTCGTGAAGACGCGTGCTGGTGATATCGGCATCGCCGATCGAGACAAATAAGTAGTCGTAATCATGCTGGTGGTAAAGAGTCTCGGCATGCGGCGGAACTTCAACCTCGAAGACCCGGACATATCGATTGCTGATGGTCAGATGATGACTGGGTTCCTGAGTGATCGGAACTACCGACTGTGCGGCGGACGTCGCTACAGCCAGCAACATCCACAAGAAAATTATAGCGGGCTGCATGAGAGAGATAAGGAATTATCTGCCCCGCAACGAAAACCTGCCGCCAAAAAGTGAGAGCTTTTTATGCGGCGTGCCGTCCTTCTTCTTGCTCTTCTGCGTCGTCACCCTGCTGCGCCCCGCCTCCCAACCGGACTTGTCCGTAATTAAGGACGCTGACCATAAAAACACCGCCGACGATGTTTCCCAGCGTTGCCGGCAGAAGCCATGCAAAGTAGTTGGAGAAGTGCAGGTGGCCGGACATGATCGCCGCCACGATCTCCGCGCTGCTGGCAATGCAATGAGAAAACCTTCCAGCTCCAACAATGAAGGTGATCATCCAGACGATCGCAATCTGGCCGATCGTCCAGTGACTGGCCGTGACCATCCAGGCGACGAGCGCGATGAGCCATCCCCCAAGGACCGCCTTGGCAAATATGAGCGTGAAATGTCCCTGAGCCGCTTCTGTTCCTAATCCCGCAAGCGCATCGGCAAAATTGGGGGGAAGCGCGCCGGTCTTCATCACCAGCCATCCGAAGAAAACCGCTCCCACAACATTGGCCGCGAAGACCACCGCCCACAGCCTGAGCGTATTCAGGACGTGTCCGCGCTCGTCGAGGGCGAGAGCCACCGGAAACAATGTATTTTCCGTAAATAACTGCGCGCGGCCGACGATCACTACGATGAACCCGATGGGGTAGAAGCAAAATGACACAAACTGGGCAGGGGGACTGTTTCCGAGGTAGCTGAGCGCCAGCGCGACCGAGAGGCCGGTAAGCCCCATGCAGATACCGGCGACGAATCCAGAAAACAGCAGTGCAGAGGTAGAACGCGCAAGCTCCTCGCGGGCGTTCTCGATTACCTTTTCGAAGATTTCATGCGCAGACCGGCGCGAACTGTCTTCCATCCCGATTCAGATGCACTTAAATGGTGCAGTTATGGCCGCGAGAGCGCGCCTGTGAGTTAATGAACTGCTGGCGTCCACGTCTCGTATCTATGAGCATGCGTCGCCTGCGTCGGCTGCTGACGGCCTGGATTACGGGATACGTACTCTCTTCCGTGGCGGGCGGAATCATGCTTGCGGAGCTGCAGTTGCATCCCTGGCGGCGACCGCTGGCGCATGCGCAGCAGGCTGAAGCGATCGTCCGCGAGCGCTACGGAGCCGAGCTCCAGAATGTGCAGATCGCAGCCGCTGATGGCGTTCCCCTGAGCGCCTGGTACGTGCAGCCGCACAATGCCAATGGAATGCACGTTCTTCTGCTTCATGGCGTGCAAGACAACCGGGAGGGCGTTGCCGGCTTCGCCGAGCCGCTGATGGCCCAGGGCTACAGCGTCCTGCTTCCGGACTCACGCGCTCACGGTGAGAGCGGAGGAACGCTCGCGACCTACGGCCTGCTCGAATCCGACGACGTTCACCGATGGGTGAATTGGCTCTACAAAGCTCATGGCTCCAGGTGCGTGTATGGTTTCGGCGAATCGATGGGAGCGGCCCTGGTGCTGGATAGTCTTAACGAGGCTCCCCAATTCTGCGCGGTTGTGGCTGAGGCGCCGTTCTCCTCCTTTCGCAATGTTGCCTTCGAACGATCTGCGCTTTACCTTGGCGCCCCGACCTGGATTGGTAAAACGATCCTGCGACTTCCTGTCGAAGTTGGCATAGGTTATGCCAAGCTTCGCTACCATCTCGACTTCGATGATGACAATCCGGTCGATGCAGTTGCGCACTCCTCCACTCCCATACTGCTGATCCATGGCACGGCAGACGTCAACATTCTGCCGCACCACTCGGAGACCATCGCTGCGCGCTCGCCAAGTCATGTCGTGCTATGGGAAGTGCCAGGAGCGGCGCATTGCGGGGCTTCTTCCGTCCAGCCGCAAATGTTTTGGACACGGGTACTCGGCTGGTTTGACTCCCACCGGCAACTTCCCGCGCCAGCAATGAACGCTACTTGAGCTCGAGTTTTTCAGCCTTGAGCTCGAGAATGCCATGAGAAAATGGGACTACCCCCGAGATGGCCACCCAACCACTGCAAACTGCTCCCGCCCCATGTCGGGCTACGCCCGAGCTACTAAAGACTCACGGCCTTACTGCTGACGAGTACGAACGCATCGTACAGGCGCTTGGACGCGAGCCTTCGCTGACGGAACTCGGTATCTACAGCGTGATGTGGAGCGAGCATTGCTCCTACAAGTCGTCGAAAGTACATCTCAAGCGGCTGCCTACGCGCAGTGAACGCGTGGTTCAGGGACCGGGAGAGAACGCGGGCATCATCGACATCGGTGAGGGCTGGGCTTGCGCGTTTAAAATCGAGTCGCATAATCACCCTTCTTATATCGAGCCCTTTCAGGGAGCAGCGACAGGAGTCGGCGGCATCCTCCGTGACATCTTCACGATGGGAGCGCGCCCGCTGGCAGTAATGGATTCGCTGCGGTTCGGGCGCGTGCAAGAACGACGGAAAGGCCAGGGAACTGCGGACAGCGAGCAAGCGACGGCGCGAGATGGGGCAGCTTGGAATGGAATCGAGCGGCGGAGTAATGGAAGCGCATCAGCTCAGAAACTGGCCGGCTCCAATGCTCGAAAGCTGATCCACAAAACTCACTCCATCCTCGAAGGAGTCGTCAGTGGCATCGCGTCCTATGGCAACTGTTTCGGAGTGCCTTGCCTTGGCGGAGAAACGAAGTTTGAAGAGTGCTATTCCGGGAATCCGCTGGTGAATGCGTTTGCTCTTGGTCTTGTGCGCAAAGACCAGATTTTTTACGCGAAGGCAGCAGGCGAGGGCAATCCGGTGATTTACGTTGGGGCGAAGACCGGACGGGATGGAATCCACGGCGCCACCATGGCCAGCGAGGAGTTCAAAGAAGGCTCGGAGCAAAAGCGGCCGAACGTGCAGGTCGGAGATCCCTTCCTGGAAAAGCTGCTGCTCGAGGCGTGTCTTGAAGCGATGCAGACCGGAGCCGTTGTCGGTATTCAGGACATGGGCGCCGCCGGCCTCACCTGTTCGACGTGCGAGATGGGCGCACGTGGGTCCGTCGGGATCGAGATAGAACTCGACCGCGTACCTCAGCGCGAGCTAGGGATGAATGCGTACGAAATCATGCTTAGCGAGTCGCAGGAGCGCATGCTGCTGGTTGCCGAGCGTGGCCGAGAACACGAAGTATTCGCTGTCTTCGAAAAGTGGGGACTGGACGCCGTAACCGTCGGAAGCGTCATTCGCGAACCTCGCATGCGCGTGCTGCAGCATGGAGAGATCGTTGCCGATATCCCGAACACTTCCTTGACCGACGACGCTCCTGTGTACCGCCGCCCGATGCAGCCATGGCAGGCTCCGGTCTTGCAGGAAAAACCTTCGTCGTTCCAATTTGGGACAAATGTAGATTGCACGGCGGCTCTCAAGCGTCTGCTTGCTGCCCAGAATATCTGCTCCAAGCGATGGATCCATGAGCAATACGACACCATGGTGCAAACCAATACCGTCCAGGGGCCGGGAGGAGATGCAGGAGTGATGCGCATCAAGGGCACCTCGCTCGGGTTGGCAATGGCTTTGGACGGCAATGGACGCTGGTGCTACCTCAACCCAAAGTTGGGCGCGATGCATGCAGTCGCCGAAGCCGCACGCAAAGTCGCATGCGCCGGCGGGATGCCAGTCGCCGCTACCAACTGCCTGAACTTCGGCAATCCCGAGAAGCCGCACATCATGTGGCAGTTTTCCGAGACCATCGACGGGCTCGCCGCCGCGTGCGAGGCGCTCGGCACGCCCATCACCGGCGGCAACGTGAGTCTCTACAACGAGACGCTCGGCGAAGGCATCTTCCCCACTCCG
>JAFAUE010000125.1 GCA_019243475.1 Acidobacteriota bacterium
ATTACGCCCGCGCCGGCTTCTGCTACTACGTCTGTCACGATCGTGGCGGTCGGCGCTTATGTGATTACTTCCATCGCTTCGGCGACAACTCCGAACCCACCCACTGGAGTGAATGCGTTCCAAAAAGGGCAGGACGTCAACCTGCAAGCCACGATCGCCAACAACGGCGCCTCAAGCCCCTCGGGAAATCTGACTCTAAAGCTGACGTGCAACGCTCCATGCCAATTCGGGACAACGCCATCCGCGACGGTTGCGGCACCGGCGGCAGGACAGTCCACCACTGCGACCTTGATCTTGCCGGCACTAGCGTTAACTCCGGCGGTTGGGTATGTAGCCACTTTGAGTATCGACGCGGCCTCCGCGCCGCCTCAAAGCAGCACCGCAGGGAACAGCGCAACATTTGCGTTCGACGTCGCAGATTTCATGCTGGCGAATGCGTCGAACATCAGCGGCGATCTGAACGTGAAGCTCGGTAGTCAAGGAATGTTCAATGTCAACTTGACCGAGCAAGGTGTCGATGTCGGCAGCATCCCTGTGACCATCGGCCCGGCCGTTAGTGGAATCAGCTACCAAACGCCAAGCTCTTTCAGCAGCAATTCGACAAATACAATTACGGTCCTCGCCAGCGGCAATGCTCTTCCTGGAGCTTCCACTCCCGTTACCATAACGGGAACGCGCTTCGGCGTCTCGCATGCTGCGATGCAATCCGTTCGAACCTATACGGCGAGCCTGGAGAATTTCTCGCCTGGACAGCCGGGCAGCCTGCAGACGCAGCCAATCATTTTGCCGATTAAGGGCGCTGCCCCGACTTTGAACATCCGACTGAGTGGGAATTTCTACACTCCCGGCGGCGGGACCCAGCTCACATTCCCGACTGTCTCCGGCATTAGCATCACTCCGAGCGCGACCACAGCGGCAGCAGGAGACGTGATCGCGCTGCAGATCGCCGCGATTCAAGGCGCGGCGCTGAACCAGACAATCCCGCTAATCATTAACGCGCAAATTCCCAATACAAATCCGGCAGCTACCGAGACGCTCACTATTTTTGTGCGACCCACGGCCCTTCCTGACCTGGCGGTGAGCGGCGTTTCGGTGTCCGGACGAAACTTCGCGGCGAATCCGCTGCTTTCCGGCGAGCCGGTAGACGTGCAGATCACGGTTGCGAATCTCGGCGCAGGCTCGTCTCAGGGTTTCGAAAGAGTTCACCTTGGTCTGAATGGCAGGGAGCTTACCAATGGCGGCGTCTCTGTTCCTCAGGCACTCGCGGCTGGCAGTTCAACGACGCTTACTGTGCATATCGATGCACCGGATCCAGTGCCCACAGGAAGTTCTACCCTGACTGCGCGGGTGGAAGAGGATGCTGCAGGCGACTTAAATGCCGGCAACGACGCGATGAGCATTTCGATCAATACATCCGACTGGGGACTGAGTACCAATACGGGAACCAACGGCGGCAATTCGGATGCGAATCCGCTGACGGTGATTGCGGGAGCTTCAGCGGCGACAGTCATCCAGCCCACGCTCTCGGGAAGCGGCGACTTTGCCGCCTCTGTGAATCTGGTCAATGGCATCGTAAGCAGCCGCATTACAGCAACACCCTCGCTCACATCTCTCAACAGCACACGCCAGCAGATCACATACACAATCAATGCTTCGAATACCGCTGCCCAAGGCTTTTATGCCGCCCAGCTGATTGCTCAATTTGTCGATGGAGGACGTCCCACCGCGCAGCGCCAGGCGACGGTGCACGTCCAGGTGACGAATGCGGGAAATTCCGGCGATACAGTGAGCATTGCCTCCAGCCGCAATAACGCTTGCACCAGCGGCTGCCAGCCGGTACAGATCAACGGCTTGCTGCTGGAGGGCGTAGGCCTTACAACCACGCGCAGTTCCGGAACCACCGGCAGCGTTGATATCCACTTCACTGATCCGGCTTCCATCGTCAGCAATGTGACCGCACGCGGCAGCCCGCTTAGTCCGATCTTGCATGCAGTCCCCTATGGAACTCCTGCCAACGTACTGTTCGCGGCGGCCCAGGATGCCAGCGGCTCGCTCACTCCCGGACCGGCTCAGGTGACGGTGAGCGCAACTTCGATCCAAACCTCAGCGATGCAAGGAGGGCCGACTCCGCAACCAGTTGGACCAAACTCGACCACGCTGCAGTTCACGGTTGGCGACCTGCAATTGGCAACGCAGCCTTGCTTCAACCTCGCGCCTGGCGCGGAAGGAGTCGTTCAGCTTTCGTTTACGACATTGGGCGGCTTCAACGTGCCTTCGATCTCCTGGACCGTATCTTCGCTTCCGCCGGGAGTCGCGCTGAACAGCGTGACTTCGGTCTCCACCTTGAGCGGCGGCAGCTACACCCCGGTTAGCGTCGATCTCACGAATACCAATCCCGCTGAAATAAGCACTTCACAGACGCTCACGCTCATTGGCTCGATCTCGAACAGCAACGGCTCCGCCAATGTGGCCTTTGCTCCGTCGATTCAACTGCACTCCGGTTCCTGCACTCCCGGATTGGCACGCAATGCCATGCTCGAAGGCGGAGTGCGGTCGGGAACGAGAGGTATCTGGTCGCGCGGCGGAGTGATCGCGGCATCGGCACGAAACAGCTCCATTCGCACTCAGGCTGTCGCTGCTGCGGATGTCCGCCTGATTGCTGGAGAGGTTAGCTATACGCCTTCGCTGCCCAGGCAAGGCGATACTGTGCAGGTACGCTTTCGGCTTACTAACTTCTCGAACGTGGACGCGCACGATGTTCCGGTTTCACTCCTAGTGAACGGCGCAGTCGTGGCTACCGATACATTCGATGTAAATGCAGGCAAGACCACGCTCGCCGGCTTGACCTGGACAAATGCTCAACCGCCTGCGAATGCGAGAACCGCTGTAAGCAGCGCCATGATGGTTGTCGATGCTGCGCGCAACGCACGCGCAGCCGTAGCCTCCGGGAAGGTGGCGCCACTGGCCCACTTCTCTCTCGCGGGCGGGCCGGGCGCTTCAGAAGCGCTTGTCGTAGGCGGGCATCTGTCCCGTAATCGGGCAGTCCTGCAGCTTGCGGAATCCGCCTGCGCGGGATTTCGTTTTAGCTCCGGCGCAAGCGCGTCCTGCGGGACAGGGGATTTGGATATCGCTTTTGAGGATGCAGCCAGCGGACGCTTCTCGCTCACTTCCGACGGCGGAATCGCTGACCTGGGAGCGGCCTACGCTGGGAATCTGCCGGCGACGCTGCAATATACCAATCGGCTGCAGGCTCTGCCCGGACATTCCTATGCCGTGAAGCTGCGCAGTGGACAGATAGGCGTTCTTACCATTTCGGGAATCAATAATCCGCTTCAGAAAGCTGCCGCAGCTGACAAAGTCTTTCGAGGGGGCGCCCCTCGCCGCCTTGCACGCAAGCTGGGAAAAGTCGATGGTCCGGTTGAAACCGGAGATGTATCAGGAGGCGGAACTGAAAGCGCGGTAGCTACCTTGCAGCTGCTTTATGGCGAGCAATAGGTGGAATGCAAGATGGCCGGCGTTCGCCTGGCTGCATGCTAAGAGCTGACTGACTGTTGAGAGCTTCCTACCCAGCTCGGCGCACGACCTGCATCGTGTTCCAGTCGTAGTCGAACTTCTGGCCACAATCGAGACATACCACATAGTGCCCGCTCTTACCGATCGGCTCCCAGTCGGAATTGCGGCTCGACGCCGAACTCGCCGCGGCGAAGGGCTTCGACGTATGGCGATGACGACAGCGTAGCGACAAGACTTGCAAAAACTTGTGAAACATCCAGGTGCCTCAAGAAGCAGTGCAGAGACGCCCGCCACGCGGACGTCTCTACGGTTGGGGGAGAGTAACTGCTCGGCGGAAACTGCGTAAGCGCCGCCGAATTTCAATTAAGCGCGAGCCGCAGCCATGGCGTTGGACTCGATCGATACTGGTTCTTTGCCGTCCTTGGCGTTGGTCTGTCCGGGCTTGCGGATGTCGATGCCGCCCTTGAAGAACGCGCCGTCCTCGATGCTGATGCGCTGCGCCACTACGTCGCCGGTCAACGAGCCTTCGTTGCGGATGTCAACGCGATCACTGGCGTTGAGGTTGCCGCGGACTTTGCCGAGCACCACGACTTCGCGCGCATTGATGTTGGCGTTTACCTGTCCGTTGCGGCCTACAGTAACGCGGTTGCCGGGCAGATTGATGGAGCCTTCTACTTTGCCGTCGATATAGAGCGACTCGGATCCGGTGACCTCGCCTTTGATCACGAGGCTCTTGCCGATCGTCGCCTGTTCCTGGGTGTTGAGCACGGCGTTGCGGTTGGCAGGCGCGGGCGTTGGTTCCGCAGTCTGTGCTGGACGGTTTTCCGTCTTTGCCGCGGGGGCCGTCGCAGCCTGCGTCGGGGTTGTGGCCGGGGTGTTGGGCTGGTTCGGCGTCGGGGGGTTAGCTGGCTTCCACATTGAGTTGGTAATCTCCTTCAATCTCTTTCGAGTTCAAGTGTCGCAAGCTCCAACGCTGATCGCTGAGCTCCCTACTCAACCAGGAGCAAGCCGATGGTGCTGGCGTCTTGCAAATCTAGCTGAGTGTACCGCTGGGCTTGTTTTATGGAAACCAACTGAGCACCTAAAGTGCCGAAGTTTTCTGCTTAACCCTGAACTACGCCGAGAGCCATGAATTCAGCAGCTTTGCCCGCTCCAGACAGGGCTCAGGAATGCCCCCAGCCATGCATGAAACCGGTGTAAATCTTGCTCGTCAACAGCACTTCTTTCTTGGGACAAAAACCTTAGAAGCGGAGGTTAGCACTCAGCATTCAGCATTCGGCCCGCCGCCCGCCCTTGGAGGAGCCGACGGGGCTCTGCTTCTCCGTACTCTCCACAGCAACGAGCAGTGGCTGACCGCTGACAGCTGAGTGCTGAGTGCCTGTTTTCCCTACAATAGCCACCATGCCCACTGACCGCGAGGTTCTCGCCCGTATCGCCCGCCAGCCCAACCAGGCTGCAGGATTCAAGCAGCTGGTGCGCGAGTTTGGCCTGGGGGGCGGTGAGGAGCGGCGTCGGCTTGAGGCCAGCCTGGATAAGCTCGTTGCGCGCGGCGAGCTGGTGCACACCGGACGCGACAGATTCGCCATGCCCCAGGCTGCGGCCAAACACAACCTGGTTGCGGGAGAACTATCGGTCCATCGCGACGGCTATGGCTTTGTGCGACCCAAAGAGGCTGCCGTGCGCGAGCGGATTTCGGGCGATATCTACATTTCGCCGCGGGAGATTCATGCGGCTATGAGCGGCGATCAAGTGCTGGTGGAGGTTGGCCCCACGCGCTCCGATGGACGCGCCGAAGGGCGCATTGTAAAGGTGGTTAGCCGCGCCCATCCGACGGTCGTCGGGATCTTCCACTACGGCGATCGCTACAACTATGTCCAGCCGATGGACGATAAGCTGAGCGAGCCGGTGATCATCCCTCGCGGGAGCGAGGAGCCCGTTCACAAAGCCGGGGCACCGGATGGCTCGTCCGGCGGCCATAGCCCGCCTCAACGCGGACGCGATCAGGAATCCCGCCATCGTGTAATCGGCAAAGAAGCGCGTCGCCGCAAACACGATGACTTGGAAGGCATGGTTGTCGATGTGGAGATCGTGCAGTGGCCCTCAGGCGCGCAGAGCGCACGTGGCCGCGTGATCGAAGTTCTGGGTTTCGAAGACGACTTCGGCGTCGACGTTGAGATCGTCATTCGCAAGCACCACATCCCGCACACGTTTGCCGCAGAAGTGTTGCAGGAAGCGGAAGCCAAGTCGCCGGTAATCCCGCGAACCGAGCTGGCACGCCGCCATGATTATCGCGAGCTGCCTATCGTCACTATCGACGGCGAAACCGCCCGAGATTTCGATGATGCCGTGCTCGTGCGCAAGCTCCCAAACGGCAACTACGAGCTGCAGGTGCATATCGCGGACGTTGCCCACTATGTGACTGACGGCTCGGCCATTGACAGCGAAGCCCGCCTGCGGGGCACGTCGGTCTATTTCCCGGATCGGGCTGTGCCTATGTTGCCGCTCGAGCTTTCCACGGACATCTGCAGCCTGCGCCCGCAGGTCGAACGCCTCGTGCTCTCGTGTGTCATGGAGCTTGACCATGCCGGAGAGCTTCTCACCTACGACCTGCATGAGGGCATCATCCGCTCGGCGGCGCGGATGACCTACAACGAAGTCCAGGCGATCCTCGACGGCGATTCTCGCTTGCGCGCGCAATATGCAAATCTGGTTCCCGAGTTCCAGCGCATGGAGGAACTCGCGAAGATTCTTAACCGCAAACGGGTCAAACGTGGCTCCATCGACTTCGACATGCCGGAGCCGGTGATCGAATTCGATGAAGCCGGCCTCATGCAGGGCGTCACGCGCTCGGAGCGAAAGTTCTCTCACCGCATCATTGAAGAATTCATGCTCGCCGCTAACGAGTGCGTCGCCGGCTACATGGAGAGCCACGGTATTGCTTCGCTCTACCGCATCCACGAGAAACCCGACGCCAAAAAGGTCTATGACTTCGAGCTGCTCGCGGCTGCCTTTGGCTACTCACTTGGCGTGGCCGATCTTGCGGTGAAGCGCGTGCAAACTCGCGGCGAGCGCCGTGAGCGGCATGGCAGCGGACGCAATCCACGTCAGCACGAGATTCCGCAGGACGTGCATATCACGCCGCGCATGTACCAGAAGCTTACCCAGAAGATCGCGGGCAAGCCCGAGGAGCGCATCCTCTCCTACCTGATGCTGCGCTCGCTAAAGCAGGCGCGATACTCGGAGCAGAATGAAGGCCATTTTGCTTTGGCCGCAACCACCTACACGCACTTCACGTCGCCCATCCGCCGCTACCCGGACTTGATCGTGCACAGAATCCTCAAGCAAGCATTGCAGTCAGAACCGGCTGCGGTAGCAGTCGGGTCAGCATCTCACGTTTCAAGGGCCCTCACCCATCCGCTACCGCGGACGGTTCCGACTTCGCGAAAGGCGCCATCGCCCTGGAGTAAGCGCGTCGACTCGCGCGAGCACCCAGCCCACCTCCGTGAGTTCATTCCGCTCGATGATCTCCACGACATCGCCGAGACCTCCAGCCAAACCGAGCGCCGCGCCGATGAAGCCGAGCGCGAGCTTATCGAGTGGAAGAAAATCAAGTTCATGGAGGACAAAGTCGGCGACGAATTCAACGCTCTCGTCGTCAGCGTTACCAAGTACGGCTTGTTCGTGGAAATTGAAGATTTATTCGTGGAGGGTCTGGTCCCAATCGGCACCCTGCCAGGCGATCGCTACACTTATCACGAGAACACCCGGCAGATTATCGGCGAGCGATCCAAGCACGCATACTCCATCGGGGACCGTGCCCAAGTCATCCTCGATCGCATCGACCGCATGCAGCGCAAGCTCCAGTTCGCGATCGCGGATGTGCCCAAGAGAAATGCTAAAAAGCGAGGATGAATTGTCGGACAAGGAGATAAGCAAATGAATAGCGCTGGGAACGAAGGTTCTGCCGAGCAG
>JAFAUE010000136.1 GCA_019243475.1 Acidobacteriota bacterium
AGAAGAATCGGGTCATCGGGTCATCGGGTCATCGGGTCATCGGGTCATCGGGTCATCGGGTCATCGGGTCATCGGGAGATTGGGAGATTGAGAGTCATTGCCTCATGCGGTCAAGCAAAAAAGCGGGTAACCTTGCGGCATTCGGTAGCAATTAGTCGGTTTTAGATCACCCGATGGCCCGATCATCCGATCGCCCGATTCTTCTACTCTGCCCAGGCGATCACACACTTCAAATATGCCGTTTCAGGAATGCCGGCCACTACCGGATGGTCCTGGCTCTGCCCGCGCACTTCCAGGAGTCGGATTCGTCGATGCGCGTCGCGCGCTGCCTCGCCCAGCATCTCGAGAAATTCGACCTGACTTACGTGATGCGAACAGGAGCAGGTAATCAAAATTCCTCCCGGCTCCAGCATCTTCAGGGCGCGCAGGTTCAGCTCTTTGTAGCCGCGGAGCGCGGTAGGCAGGGAGCGCTTGGTCTTCGCGAATGCCGGCGGGTCAAGGACGATGCTGCCGAACTTCCGTCCGGCGTCAGACCAATCGCGCAGCAGATCGAAGGCGTTCGCTTCCATCCACTCGATTTCACTCGCGGCAAGGATGTCTCGATTCAAGTCAAAGTTGCGCTCGGCCGCTTCCAGCGCAGGCCGTGAAGAATCCACACCAGAGACTTGCGGACAGCTGCGTGCGAGGTGAAGCGCGAATCCACCCTGGTAGCAGAAGACATCGAGCGCGGCTCCCCGCGCATAGCGCGCTGCGGCGGCATAATTTTCCCGTTGATCGAGAAATGCGCCCGTCTTTTGCCCGCTGGCGCCGTCATAGATGAACCGCAATGCCGGCGCGCCAACGGCGGTCTTCATTTCCATAACCGCTTCGGCTTTTTTTCCACGCACCAGGCCGCCGGATATTGGCGGCAGCTCTTCGAGCTCGCGAATGCGAGACTCCACGCGCTCGACGATTCCGGCAGGCTTAAGCCGTTCCTGCAAAGTATCGAGGATGGCTGCGCGCACATCTTCGCGGTCCATCGACTGGGTGAGCACTTGAAACGCCAGCACGCCGTCATAGCGATCGACAATCAGCCCAGGCAGACGATCGGCTTCGCTGAAGACGACTCGATACGCATTGCTCATCTCGGGAATGCCCAGCCGCTCGCGGTAATCAACCGCCTGCCGAATGCGCTCGGCTATCAGAGAAGCAAGTTGGATCTGCTCCGCGCGTGAGTCGGCGATCATGCGCAGCGCGATCTGCGAACTGGAGCTTGAGAGCGCCCAGCCCAAAGCTTTGCCGCGCTCATCCTGAACCTGCACTACCTCGCCACGAGGCAGCGGACGCTCGTCGGCGAGGTCCGAGCGATAAATCCAGGGATGACCGGCACGCACGCGGGTTGCGGCACGCCGACTCACGCGAGCGAAAGCAGCTGTTTGCGCAGCGCTGGGAGATGAAGGCATTGGCACTTCGATTGTACGGTTTGGCCTTCGTCCCACCGTGATATCCTCACCTGTTTTGCTTGGCCCTTCGCAATAGCGTGCAGTCGTAGCTCCGTCAATTGCCTATTGCTTATTGCCTATTGCTTATTGCTTATTGCCTATTGCCTTCTTATGAACTTCCAGTTCACCGACGAACAAGAACAACTCCGCCGCTCCGTGCGCGAGTTTGCCGAGTCCGAGATTCGCCCCCATGTCCTCGAGTGGGACGAGAAATCCGAGTTTCCGCTCGACGTGGTCAAGCAGCTGGGAAAGATGGGCTTGATGGGCGTCGTGATCCCGGCGGAATACGGCGGCGCCGGATTGGGATACGTGGATTACGTGCTCGGGGTCGAGGAGCTCTCGCGCGTCGACGGCTCGGTCGGCATTATCGTTGCCGCGCACAATTCGCTCTGCACCAATCACATATTCCTCGCCGGCAATGAAGAGCAGAAGCGCAAGTACATTCCCAAACTGGCAACAGGAGAATTTATTGGCTGCTGGGGACTCACCGAACCCGGCTCCGGTTCCGACGCCGGCAGCGCCCGCATGACCGCCGTTCGCCGCGGCAAGAATTGGGTTTTGAACGGAACCAAGACCTTCATCACCAACGGACACTATGCCGATGTCGCCGTCATCATCGCAGTCACCGACCGCACTACCGGCACGCACGGTCTCTCTGCGTTCATCGTAGAAAAAGGCGCCAAAGGTTTTCGTCCGGGGAAGAAGGAAAACAAACTCGGCTTGCGTGCCAGCGACACCGCCGAACTGATCTTCGAAGATTGTGTTGTCCCGGCAGACGCCCTCGTGGGGAAAGAAGGAGACGGCTTTATCGACGCCATGCGCGTTCTTGACGGCGGCCGGATTTCCATCGCCGCACTGTCGCTCGGAATCGCGCAAGGCGCATTCGAGGCAGCGCTGAAGTACTCGAAGGAGCGCAAGCAGTTTGGCCGCCCCATCTCGGATTTTCAGGCCATCCAGTGGAAGCTCGCCGACATGGCCACAGAGCTCGATGCCGCCAGGCTGCTGACCTTGCGCGCAGCTTCGATGAAAGATGCCGGCATGAAGACCACGCAGGAATCGTCGATGGCCAAGCTCTACGCCAGCGAAGTCGCAGTGCGCTGCGCCAACGAAGGCGTGCAGATACATGGCGGCTACGGCTTCATCAAAGACTATCCCGCAGAGAAGTATTACCGCGACGTGAAGCTGTGCACGATAGGGGAAGGCACGAGCGAAATTCAGCGGCTGGTAATAGCAAGACAGTTGCTGAAGAGCTACTAAGCTGCTGAGCTGCTAAGCTCCTCAGCCCCGCGCCTTGTCATCCTGAGCCAAGGAGCGCAGCGACGCTGGCGAAGGACCTTGTGTTTGCGGTTGGGGTTGGGGTTGTGCTGGTTCCTCTGGGAAACGAAACCAACGGCAAGGTGCTTCAGCATGACACAACCACTCGCGTTCTTATTCCCCGGACAAGGCTCGCAATCGGCCGGCATGGGCAAGGAGCTCGCCGACAAGTATCCCGTCGCGCGCGATGTTTTCAACGAAGCCGATGCCGCACTCGGTTACTCGCTCTCCGAGCTTTGCTTCGCCGGTCCCGACGAGAAGCTCAAGCTGACCGAGATCACGCAGCCTGCGATTCTCACGGTTTCCGTCGCCGCGCAGCGTGTGCTGGCGGAAAAAGGAATCAAACCACAGTATGTCGCCGGCCACAGTCTGGGCGAGTACTCCGCGCACGTGGCCGCGGGAACCATCAGCTTTGCCGACGCGGTGCGCACAGTCGCAAAGCGCGGACGCTATATGCAGGACGCGGTGCCGGTGGGAACCGGCGCCATGGCCGCCATTCTGGCTCTCGAATTGTTGGCGCTCGAAGCCGTCTGCCGCCAGGCCCAGAATGAAACCGGCGGCATAGTGTCTCCGGCCAACATCAACTCGCCGGACCAGATCGTGATCTCCGGTAGCAGGGCCGCCGTCGAGCGCGCGGCGCAGCTCGCCAAAGAAAAGGGCGCAAAGAGGGCGGTCATGCTGCAGGTGAGCGCTCCCTTCCATTGCGCGCTGATGCAACCGGCGCAGGACCGTCTCGCGGAAGACCTTCGCGCCCTGCGATTCTCCAATCCGCAGCTCCCCGTAGTAACCAATGTCGATGCAGAAGCTGTGCAGGATGCCGACAAAGCGCGAGACGCCTTGATTCGTCAGGTGACGGGAGCAGTGCAATGGGTGCGCAGCGTCCAGTCGCTGATTGCGTCGGGAGTACAAACATTTGTGGAAGTTGGACCCGGCAAGGTCCTGACCGGCCTTCTGCGCCAGATCGACCGTTCCAAGACCGGACTGAACGTGGAGAACGAAGAGTCGCTGCAGAAGACGGTGGGGGCGTTGGGCAATAGGTTGTGAGAGGTAAGCGATAGGCGATAAAGAATCGGCAATAAGCGATAAGCAATAAGCGGTAGGCAATAAGCAACAGGCGATAAGCAATAAGCAATAGGCCGTAAAACCAACCTAGCCCGCGCTCCAGCGCGTAGCAAACTCATCCCAGCAAAAATCCGTCCTGTTGGCATTCACATCTTGACAATCAAGATGAAGGCGTATTCAATCGAGTAGCAGTCTTGCTTTGGGCCTACTGCCTATTGCTTATTGCCTATCGCTTATTGCCTCCCCAATGGACGACCAAAACACTGACGTAATTCAAGGCACGCTTGACCTGCTCATCTTGAAGACACTGAGTCTTGAGCCCATGCATGGCTTCGGGATCTCGCGGCGGGTGGAGCAGATTTCCCGCGGAGTCTTCAAGATCAATCCGGGCTCGCTGCTCATCGCGTTGCAGCGGCTTGAACGCGCCGGCTGGATCGACTCCGAGTGGAAGCAGACCGAAAACTCGCGCCGCGCCAAGTTCTATTCGCTCACGCGCGCGGGCACCAGGCAGCTGGAGCTTGAAACCGCGGACTGGACGCGCCGCGCATCTGCGATCGAGCGTCTGCTGAAAGTGGAGGGCTAAGTGTCACTTTGGCGCCACTTCACGCGCGGGCTGCGAACGCTGGCCAGGCCCGCAGCGGCTGACGACGACCTGGCCGACGAGTTGCAGCAATTCGTCGATGCCGCCGCCTCCGATTTCATCGCCCAGGGAGTTCCGCCCGAAGAAGCTCGCCGCCGCGCACAGCGCGAACTCGGAAATGCGGTCGCCGTGCGCGACCAGGTGCGCTCGTATGGATGGGAGAACGTTATGTCCGATTTTTTTGGCGACCTTCGTTATGCTCTTCGTCAGCTCCGCAATCACGCCGGATTCTCCTTCACCGCAATCCTGATTCTCGCTTTGGGAATTGGCGCGAGCACGGCGATTTTCAGCGCCGTCAATCCGATTCTGTTCAAGGCGCTGCCCTATCCTCACGCCGAGCGGCTGACAACAATCTTCGAAATGAAGGGCGGCGGCTCGCGCCTGGTCAGCTTCGGCTTCTTTTACGGCATGAAGAACTTCAACGCGGAGAAAGGCGGAAGCGGCCCCTTTGAAGCGCTCGCCGTGTACCGGGCCTGGCAGCCGGCCGTTATGGGACTGGGTCAACCCGAGCGGCTCGAAGGCCAGCGCGTGAGCGCCGAATACTTTCGCGTGCTTGGCGCGATTCCCGTTTTAGGACGGGACTTCCAGGCTGCCGACGACGTACACCACGGCCCCAATCTTGTGATCCTGAGCGACCGCCTCTGGCGCCGCCGCTTTAACAGCGATCCCGCGATCATCGGCCGCAAAATCAATCTGGAAAACAATTCCAGCCAGCTGTCCGCGGGCGGGGACGTTTTCACCGTAATCGGCGTAATGCCTGCCGGCTTCGAGAATGTTTTGGCGCCTGAAGCCGAGCTCTGGTCTCCTCTGCAATACGACGCTGCTCTGCCTCCGCGCAGTGCGGTATGGGGACATCATCTGCAGACCATCGGCAGGCTTCGTGAAGGCTTCACTCGTCAGTCGGCGACCGGCGAACTCGAGGTTTTTCTTCCCACACTGAAACAGATGTATGCCAAGGGCTTCGCCGAAGCAGGCGGGCCGGCAGAGGGAGTCATCATCGACTCGATGCAGAACTCTCTTACCGCCGGCGTTCGGCCCGGGCTGCTTGCGGTGCTGGGCGCGGTTGTCCTGGTTTTGATCATTGCCTGCGTCAACGTTACCAACCTGCTGCTTGCCCGCGGAGCTCAGCGGCGCGGCGAATTCGCCATGCGTGCCTCGCTGGGTGCCGAACCGCGAAGGCTCGTCCGCCAATTGCTTACTGAGTCTCTTCTGCTTGCGCTGATTGCCGGAGTCTGCGCGCTGGCGATTGCGCAAGCCGGAGTAAAAGCGATTGTCGCTCTTGGACCGGCCGGACTGCCTCGTCTCGATGCGATTCGTCTCGATTCTGCTGTTTTCCTCTTCGCTCTCATCGTGACCTCTGTGGTTGGGCTCGTCGTAGGCGTCATGCCGGCATTTAACGCTTCGCATAGCGACCCGCATACCGGCCTGCAGCAAAATTCGCGCACCAGCTCCCATTCCCACCAGTTCACGCGGCGCACTCTGGTTGTCTCCGAGGTAGGACTGGCACTGGTCCTGCTGGTAAGCGCCGGACTACTTTTGCGCAGTCTGGAACGTCTGTTCAGCATCGATCCCGGTTTCGACGCCTCTCACTTGCTCACCATGCAGGTCCAGGAGTCGGGCGATCGCTATGTCTCCGACGCAGCCCGCGCGCGCTTCTTCAAAGAATCACTGCAGGCGGCCAGTCAGCTTCCCGGCGTGCTCTCTGCAGCCTTCACCAACCAGCTGCCGCTAAGCGGCGACTACGAAGTCTATGGCATGGAGTTTGAGGCTTTCCCGAACGACGATGAGCCGGCATTCCGGTATGCGGTCACTCCGGAATACATACAGACCATGCGCATTCCTCTGCGCCGCGGGCGCTTGTTAGACGAGAACGATCGTGCCGGCGCGCCGGTCGCAGTGCTGATCAGCGAGTCGCTGGCAAAGCGGAAGTTCGCAGGAAAAGATCCTGCTGGCCAGCGCGTGCGCATGGGACCGGGAATGCACCAATCGAACGCGCCATGGGCAACGATCGTAGGAGTGGTGGGAGATGTAAAGCAGCTGTCTCTGGCCACGAACGAGCCCGACGCCTTCTACACCACTCCTGAGCAATGGGCCTGGGTCGATAACGTCGAGACGCTCATACTTCGCACACGCGGCGACGCTTCCGCGCTTGCTCCCGCCGCGCGAGCAGCCATCTGGTCGATCGATAAGGACCAGCCCATCGTTCGCGTAGCCACGATGCAGAGCCTGGTAACGACCTCCGAGGCCGAACGTCGCTTTGCACTCATGCTGTTCGAGACCTTCGCCATCGTTGGCCTGATTCTGGCCGCGACCGGCATCTATGGCGTCCTGGCGGGCAGCGTGACGGAACGGACACGCGAGATCGGCGTCCGCTCGGCGCTGGGCGCCTCGCGGGGCAGCATTCTCTCCCTCATTCTGCAGCAAGGACTGACCCTGGCCGGCATGGGCATCGCGATTGGCGTGGTTGGCGCGCTCGCGGCCAGTCAAGCGCTGAGAAGCCTGATGTTCGGAATCTCCCGCCTCGATCCGGTCACATATCTGGCCGTGATTGGCTTGCTCTTTGTGGTTTCAGCGCTTGCCTGCTGGCTTCCGGCATGGAGGGCAGCGCGGGTGGATCCAGTGGTGGCTCTGCGGGCGGAATAGCCGAAGATGCCGGGCGCTTCGGTTCGGAGCAGCGTCCTAGTCCGTGCTATCACGCGAGGGACGGATTGCAGCAAGCAATCCAGGTGCAGGTGGCATCTTCAAAAGCACAGTCTGGAGCATCCGGAGTGACGGTATTCCCTGCAGATTCCCTGCGAATTCCCTGCCTGGCGGATCGGAGCCAGTGTTCATGCGGGTTTGCGCGGCAGAATTTTTTTTGCGGGAAAATTTTCCCTGCTAAATTCCCTGCGCAGGGAATTTGACCGCTCTGCAGGAAACTTCTGTCCGTCGAGCTTGAGGCTTATGACTCCGGCAAAATAGTGCATATAGCCTTACCGCTTGACTACTTGACCTGCCATATACTGCATCTTTATTCTGGTTAGCAGGAGCTTTCGCTTATGGAAACTGCTTTGGTCCTCGACCAAGAGAAGCAGGCCCAGCTGGTCGATTTTGCGACCCATCCATCCCGCTACCGGCACTGGCAGCTCACGTTCAACGGTCCGATTGCCACCTTGGTGATGGACACAAAAGAAGACGGCGGCATTCGACCCGGCTACAAGCTGAAGCTGAACTCCTACGACCTGGGAGTCGACATCGAGCTGCATGACGCTTTGCAGCGCCTTCGCTTCGAACATCCGGAAGTCAGGACCGTAGTGATCACCAGCGCGCGCCAGCGAGTTTTTTGTTCGGGCGCCAACATTTACATGCTGGGCAGTTCCTCGCACGCGTGGAAGGTGAACTTCTGCAAATTTACCAATGAGACCCGCAACGGGATCGAAGATTCCAGCCACAACTCCGGGATCAAGTTTCTTGCCGCTTGCAACGGCACGACCGCCGGCGGCGGATACGAACTTGCGCTGGCCTGCGACGAGATCGTCCTCATCGATGATCGATCTTCGGCTGTGAGCCTGCCAGAGGTGCCGCTGCTCGGCGTTCTTCCCGGAACGGGAGGACTTACTCGCGTCACCGACAAGCGCAAAGTTCGCCGCGATTTGGCCGACATTTTCTGCACGACTCCTGAAGGCATTCAAGGACAACGCGCAAAAGAATGGCGCCTGGTGGATGAGGTAGTGAAACCGGCGCAATGGACCGAACAAATCCAGAAGCGCGCGCTGGAATTGGCGAGGCACAGCGACCGTCCACAGAATGAAGCAGGTGTGGAACTCACGCCTCTGAGTCGAACAATTGACGATCAGGGGTATCACTACGAGTTTGTCGACGTCAGCTTCGATCGCTCCGCGCGCACGGCCACGATCACCGTCAGCGCGCCCGAATCGGTAGAAGCAAAAACGCTGGCACAGATCAAGCAAGCCGGCGCGGCCTGGTGGCCGCTGCAGATGGCGCGTGAGCTGGACGACGCGATTCTGAGTCTGCGCACCAATGAGCTTGAACTTGGGCTCTGGCTCATCAAGACCCGCGGCAATCCTGACGCAGTGCTCGAAATCGATCAGCAGCTGGCAGAGCACGGCAAAGACTGGTTTGTGCGTGAAGTCGTAAACATGCTGCGGCGAACCTTCCGCCGTTTGGATGTTTCCTCGCGTTCTATGTTCGCCGTCATCGAAGAAGGATCGTGCTTTGCAGGAACGTTGACTGAACTGGCGCTGGCGTGCGACCGCAGCTACATGCTGAATAATCCGGACAATCCGGAAGCGTCGTTCGTGATTCTCTCGCAAATGAATTTCGGATCCGAGAATGTTGCCGATGGCGCAGCAGGTTCCAGCTCCAGCTCGCTGCTGGCTTCCAACAATGGTTTGTCACGGATCGCGAATCGCTTCTACAACGACGAGGCAAAGATCGGCGCGCTGCGCTCGTTGACAGGCAAAAAACTCAATGCCGAACAGGCACTGGAGCATGGCCTCGTCACCGCGGCGCCCGACGACCTGGATTGGACTGACGAACTGCGCCTGGCTATCGAGTCGCGCGTCGCGCTTTCGCCCGACGCGCTTACCGGGCTCGAAGCAAACTTGCGTTTCGCTCAGCCGGAATCGCTGCTGACGCGAGTCTTCGGCCGGCTGTCGGCATGGCAGAACTGGATCTTCATCCGGCCAAATGCTGTGGGCAGCAGCGGAGCGCTAAAAGTCTATGGCAGCGGCAATAAAGCGAAGTTCGACTGGAACAGAGTCTAGTCAGTTTGTGATTTTGTGATTTGGAGATTGGCAGATCGGATGGTTGCGGTCTTTTCTCAATCACGCAATCACGAAATCGTGAAATCACAAAATGCTCGAATATTTGCGCACCACCAATAGGTTTGAATCATGAATATTGATTACTCTCAGCTTATTCCCAACAACGTTGATCTTGCCGGTGACCGCACATTGCAGCGAGCGCTGGAGCGCTGGCAGCCCGCCTTTCTCGGCTGGTGGAATGACACCGGGCCGATCGACAGCACCGACCTTCAGGTCTATCTGCGCACGGCTATCAGTGTCGATCGCGACGGCTGGGCGAACTTCGGTTACGTGCGCATGCCGGAATATCGCTGGGGCATCTTCCTTGTGCCCGGCGATGAGGATCGCAAGATCCACTTCGGCGACCACATGGGGCAACCCGCGTGGCAGGAAGTTCCAGGCGAGTATCGCTCCACGCTGCGCCGCATCATCGTCACACAAGGCGACACCGAACCCGCATCCGTGGAGCAGCAGCGGCTCCTGGGAAAAACTGCGCCATCACTCTATGACATGCGCAATCTTTTCCAAGTGAACGTCGAGGAGGGCCGCCACCTGTGGGCGATGGTGTATCTGCTGCACCGCTACTTCGGCAAAGACGGACGCGAAGAAGCCGAGTACTTATTGGAACGCCGCTCGGGCGACACTAACAATCCTCGCATTCTCACCGCGTTCAACGAGCAGACGCGACATTGGCTCGCATTTTTCATGTTTGCGTTCTTCACGGACCGTGACGGCAAGTTCCAGCTTTCATCTTTGGCGGAGTCGGCATTCGATCCGCTTTCCCGCACCTGCCGATTCATGCTGACGGAAGAAGCCCACCACATGTTCGTCGGAGAATCAGGAGTGGCGCGCACGATTCAACGCACGTGTGAAGTGATGAAGGAGCGCGGCCTCACGGATCCCGCTGAAGGCCGTCAGCATGGCGTGATCGATCTGAACACGCTGCAGAAATTCGTGAACTTCCATTGCAGCGTGACCCTTGACCTCTTCGGCTCGGAAGTTTCATCGAACGCGGCTACCTATTACACGACCGGCCTGAAGGGGCGCTACGAGGAAGGTAAGCGCCCTGACGATCATCGGCTGTCGTCCGATGAATATCTGGTGCTCGACATGGAAAACGGCAAAATCGTAGAGAAGCGCTTCCCTGCGCTGACCGCGCTCAACGCGCGTCTGCGCGACGACTACATCGAGGAAATTCAAGCCGGGCTCAACCGCTGGAACCGCATTCCCGAGCAGATGGGAATCCCATTTCGGTTCAAGCTGCCGCATGTTGCATTTCATCGCAAGATTGGAAACTTCGCGGGTACGTTCGCCAATCCAAACGGCGAATTGATGAGCGAAGCCGAATGGAACCAGCGTCGCGACGAGTGGCTGCCCTCCGAAAGCGATCATAAGTACATCGAGTCGCTCATGGGACAGGTGCTCGAGCCCGGCAAGTTTGCCAATTGGATTGCGCCACCTGCTCGCGGCATCAATGGCAGGCCGATCGACTTTGAGTACGTGAGGTTTAACTAGATCGATCGCGCAGGAGTCACGAAATGCAAACAGCGCAAGGCAGAATGAGTTTTGAACGACTAGCAGCCGCTGCTCATATATCACCGGACAATCCGGACTTTGCCGCGCAGGTCGACGGCTTCATCGACCGGCTGACTTCGCTTTCGGCATATGCGCGCAAGCTGCTCGTGAATATTGTGGAACTGGCATATCACGGGCGAGGGCAGCAACGGAAAAAGGACGTCGCATATCTGCCCGAGTTGTACGAATCGACCGGTCTCGGCGTCGAGGCGATGTATCCCCTGCTCGAGGAGTTGCGCGAGGCGCGCTTCATCGAGGTCGAAGATCGATACCCATTTGAAGATGTGAAAATTGCTCCGGAGGCATCGGGGCTGAATTTATTGGAAAACATTGCCCGCTGCTGCGAGCAACAGAAGATTTCTGTTCATGAGGTCCTTGTCGATGGTCGCTTCGAACTCATGCAATGAGTAATCTTTCCCAAAACGGCCTTCCTCGCGGAGACGAAGTACTCAACGGTACTCCTGCGCCTATCGCGCGCCAAGATTCCGACTACCTGCGGCTACTCGGGGAAAGCGTGCGCTCTGCTCGTACTCACAAGGGCATGACGCGCAAGATGCTGGCCGCGAACTCGGGAGTTTCGGAGCGATTCCTTGCTCAACTGGAGAACGGGACAGGCAATGCCTCGATTCTTGTCTTACGTCAGATCAGCGAAGCCTTAGGTCTGCCAGTCGAAGCCCTGCTGCCGGATGGAAACGCACGCTCAAGCGAACTTCTGGCTGCAACGGAGCTGCTTAGGGGCCTTAGCAATTCAGAACTGGCTCGCGCACACGAATCTCTGCGCGCGCAGTTTCAACTGGTTGGCGGACAGCGCGAGCATCGAATCGCATTAATCGGCTTGCGCGGCGCGGGGAAATCGACTGTC
>JAFAUE010000165.1 GCA_019243475.1 Acidobacteriota bacterium
AAAGATGGCCGCTACGGGGAGAATGGCGGCGACGATCTCGCACGAGCTGCGCAATCCACTGGATTCGGTGATGCAGATCCTTTACCTGCTGAAGCAGAGTCCCAATTTGGGAGAGAGCGAACATCAGTATCTTGAGCTGGCGGACCAAGAGTTGCGGCGAATGACGGA
Source organism: Acidobacteriota bacterium (assembly GCA_019243475.1). Classification (GTDB taxonomy): domain Bacteria; phylum Acidobacteriota; class Terriglobia; order Terriglobales; family Acidobacteriaceae; genus Gp1-AA112. The sequence continues at coordinate 169 of JAFAUE010000165.1, forward strand.
AGTTGCGCAGCAGACGCTTGCCATGCACCGGCAAGCTTCTTCGATGGTGCCGGTGAACGTGGCCCGGCTGATCGATGGAGTCATGCTTCTCTATGGAAAAAAACTGCGCTCACAGAAGATTCAGATTGACCGGCGTTATGAATGGGACGGCGAGGTTCCGGCCTTCCCCGCCGAACTGCGGCAGGTGTTCACCAATCTCATCGTGAACGCCGTGGACGCGATGCCGCAGGGCGGCCATCTCTGCATTCATGTACGAGCTTCCCGGGAGCCTGCGGGACAGCGACGCCAGGGGGTCCTGATTAGCCTGCGCGACACCGGCAGCGGAATCCCGCCGGAGACCCGAAAACGCATATTCGAGCCGTTCTTCACGACGAAAGGTGAGAAAGGCAGCGGCGTCGGTCTGTGGGTAAGCCGAGGCGTTGTGCAGAGGCATTCTGGCAGAATTTGGGTGCACAGCGATACCCGGCCAGGCCGGAGTTACACCTGTTTTTCCGTGTTTTTACCCGGAAACCCTGGCCAGAACCAGCAGAAAGGGCGCTCAATTCCTTCGCAAACTCCCGCTCCCAAGCCGAGTCAGCCTCGCCCGGAAGCCGCTTAACGACCCATAAAGCGCGGGACAATCGGCATTCCAGAACTCCTCGAATTGCCTTGACTCCGGGCAGGGCACGCGTCATCCTCATACCGTCCCCTCCTACGAGGTTTACCGCCATGGCATCATCTGCAAGCAAGGCTGAGCAGAGGTCTAGTCGGCGCTTTGCGCTAAAGGTTCCAGTGTCGATCCGGTGTGATGAAGCGACGCCGAAGGAAATTCCTGCGGAAACCCGGGACCTGAGCGCTCAAGGAGTGTTTTTCTATACCGGAGAATCGCTCGCGGAGGGCTCAAAGCTCGAATTTACTCTGACTCTTCCTCCCGAGATTACGCTTACTGAGAGCATTCGCGTCCGCTGCCGGGGCAAGGTGATTCGCATCCATCAGGACCGCCAGCAGACCGGCATCGCTGCGATAATTGAGCAGTATGACTTTGTGCCGGACGGCGCCTAGCACTCAACGTTTTTCAAAGGTTCACCCTCCTCAGGTCCAAACCCCGCGTCTCTGGCGCGGGGTTTTGCTTTGCTGTGCAGGTGTCTTCCTCACTTGCTCTATGCAGGCGCAGCAGAGCGTCGGCAATGTGTACGCATCTGACGCCGCGGTCAAAGGCGATGTTCGACAGACATCCGCGGGTCTAGAAGTCAGCAACGGATCGGTAATCACCGCCGGACAGCATTCCGCTACATTGCGCTTGTCGCGCGGGGGACAAGTGCGGATTTGTCCAGGGACAAACCTCACGGTCAATCGCTCCGTAAAAGGTCAAGAGCTGATGTTTGCCATGAGTGCCGGATCGCTGGAAGCGCAGTACGCTCTTCCGCCCATTGCCGACGCAATCCTTACTCCCGACTTCCGCATTCTCATTTCCGGACCAGCGAGCGTGGATTTGTCGGTCAGTGCGCAGGCCAACGGCGATGCCTGCGTGCGCTCCCGTGGTGAGGATTCTTACATCGTCGTTTCGGAACTCATGGGGAATGATTTCTACCGTCTGCAAGGGAACGAGCAGGCGCTCTTTCACGCCGGTCATGCTAAGGATCCTGAAATCAATGGTCCGACCATTTGCGGCTGCCCCGCGCCTCCGCCGGTCGAGCGCGCTGAAATCGTGCCGGCGCCCCCGACTCCAGACCAGAAAGCTGCCGCGCTCTCCGCGGTGAAGAACGAGCCTGCGGTGGCGGCCGCTGCGAGCGCGGCTGCCGCGCTGCCGCCGCAGCAACAGGGAAATCTGCAGATCCAAGTCGATGCGCCCATGGTGTTTCGCGGCAATGACGCGGCGCCCGATGTGACCGCCACGCTCGCGCGAGTGCATATGGAGCATCTTCCGTGGCCAGGCACGCCCGTCGTTGCTCCGCAGCCGCCCGCAGCACCAGCGCGAACGAAGCAGAGCCCCGAGAAGGCGGAGAAGAAAGGCTTCCTCCACCGCCTGGTTAAAGCTTTATTCGGATAGCGAAGGCAAGAGCCACGGAAATCCGCTAGGTGTCAGCGGCTTTCTCTGCCGGATGAAGCAGGAATGCCATGGCTCCGCCGAGAACCAGTACCACTCCCAGCATGCCGAATCCGTAAGCAAAGCCGCCGGATTTTTTCAGGAAATATCCCACCACCAGCGTTCCGAAGTATCCCCCTAGATTGCCGATGGCGTTGATAAGGCCGAGTGCGGCAGCGACTACTTTTTGCGGCAGGCTCTCCGTGGATAAAGCCCAAAATGGGCCAAGAGAAGCGTACACCGCGCCCACAGCGATGGAGAGCAAGGCAAAGCAGGTCAACGGAAATTGCTGCAGAGCCAAAGCCACAAGAAAGGCGGCTCCCGAAACCGCCAGAGTGATGCCGGTGTGCGCTCGACGCTCGCGACTACGGTCGGAGCTCTTCGCTACCCAAACCATCATTACTGCTGCCACGATGTATGGAATCGTAACGATGTTTCCAATGGCGATATCGCTTAGCTTCTTTCCTTTTCCCAGCGCGGTCGGAAGCCAAAAGAGGGAGCCATAGCTGCCGAAATTGCGGATGAAATAGATCGCCGTAAGAATCAGGACCTGCGGCGACAGCAGAGCGGCGAGATAGCTTGAACGCTGTTGCTTGTCCTGGGCGACTTCTCTGGCCAGCGTCGTTTCCAGATACCGCCGCTCTTCCGAAGAGATCCATTGCGCCTGGCCGGGATAGTCATCGATCGTGCCCAGCCATATGAGCAGCCAGGCAAAGGGCAAGGCTCCCTCGACGATCAGCAGCACGCGCCAATTCCAATGAGTCAGCAGCCAGCCGGAGAGCGGGGAGGAGATGATTACCGAAATGGGAAGACACAACATCCAGTAAGCGTTCGCCCGCGCGCGCTCCGACCGCGGGAACCAATGGGCTACGAGCACGAGGACCGCCGGCCACACGCCTCCTTCGGCTAATCCGAGCGCGAGCCGCATCCACCAGAATTGCGTTGCCGTATGTACGAAGCCCGTAGCGACGGAGCAAACTCCCCAGGCCACGAGCAAGATCGCCACCACGCGCTTGGCGCTCCAATGCTGTGCGAGATGGCCGGCAGGAATCTGCAGCAGCAGGTATCCCCAGAAGAAGATGCCCAGGGCATCGCCTGCACGACTCGGATCCATGTGCAGATCCGCGCTCATCGCCGGCAGCGCCATAGAAACGTTCGTCCGATCGACGTACGCGATGGTGTACATCACGAACGACACGGTGAGGATGCGCAGCCAGCGTTGCTCGGTCATTGCGAATGTGAAACGCGAGGCGAAACGGAGTCCAACAGCATACCGGAGGGCACGCCGATGTGCCGCAGATGCTCGCTGGATTGGCGCCAATCCCACTACAGAATTGCAGCTGCTTCGGGTATCATTGAGCGTACACACACCCGCAGCAACTCACGGCTGCTCGTTTCATTTTCAATTTCAAGCTGTTCTTTCAGGGTGCCGGTGTGTGTGCGCCAGTAGAGATTCGCGGAGTATCGACGTGAAAAAAGGCAACACAGCTGTGGTCGTTGGCGCCCAATGGGGTGACGAGGGGAAAGGCAAGATTGTCGATGTGCTCTCCGAAAGCTTCGACGTCGTTGCCCGTTACGCGGGCGGCCATAACGCCGGGCATACCGTCATCATCGGCGGCAAGAGATTCGTTCTGCAGCTGATCCCGTGCGGTGTGCTTCGTCCCGGCTGCCGCAGCATGATCGGGAACGGAGTCGTGCTCGATCCCATCGCGTTCTTGAAGGAAGTTGACGGGCTCAAACAAGCCGGACTCGAGGTTGCGGGGCGACTGTTCGTATCCAATCGCGCCCAGGTGATCCTGCCCTATCACCGCATGATCGAACTCGCTGCGGAGAATGCTCCTGGCCGGGTAAAAATCGGCACCACCTCCCGCGGCATCGGACCGGCTTACGAAGACAAGATGAAGCGCGGAGGATTGCGAGTGATCGATCTGCTCGACTCATCGCTGCTGCGCACGCACATCGAGAACGCCTGCCGGGAGAAGAACACCATTGCCCATGCGCTCTTCAACACTGAGCCGCTCGATCCGGACAAAATCTATCAGGAGTACGCCGCGGCCGCTGAGCGCGTCGCGCCGTTTGTCACCGACACTGCAGCGCTGCTGAACGAGGCGATCGCGGCCGGTGAATCCGTGATGTTTGAAGGCGCGCAAGGCACGATGCTTGACATCGACCACGGCACTTATCCGTTTGTCACCTCATCGAGCGCGACCTCCGGCGGGGCGGTAACTGGAACCGGTGTTGCGCCAAACGCGATCCAAACTGTGATTGGAGTGACAAAGGCATACTGCACGCGGGTGGGCGAGGGACCTTTTCCGACCGAAATCAAAGATGCTGTTGGCGATACGTTGCGTGCGCGCGGCAACGAGTACGGCGCGGTCACCGGTCGACCTCGTCGCTGCGGTTGGGTGGACCTGCCGCTCCTTCGCTATGCCACATCGATTAATGGCATCGATTGGCTGGTGGTCACAAAACTTGACGTGCTCGACACGCTCGACGAGATTCCGGTCTGCGTCGGTTATAAGAGCGGCGGCAAACGTAACGATCGAATTCCGGCTTCGGCCGCGGCTTTCGAAGCTTTGGAATGCGTTTACGAGCGAGTGCCGGGATGGGCGAAATCGACTTTAGGCATTCGCGACTTCAACAAGCTTCCGCAGAAGGCACAGACTTACCTCAACTACCTGGAAGAAAAGACTGGAGCGCGCATTGGAATGGTTTCCACCGGCCCGGATCGGGACCAAACCATCTTTATCGACGAATTCGCTGCCGCGATCGAGGGTCAGAGAAAATCGGCTAAGCGCGCCTAGTTCTCGCTGCCAGTGGCCCTCGATGACGATGAGTGAGCGTCCTCGGCATGAACCTCTGATGCATTCCGCATCCGAATACAATCTCGATGAACTCAATGCAGCGCTCAAGCGCACGATCTTCTCCAGCAAGCTGCATTACTTTCCCGAAATAGCATCTACCAACACCGTGGCGATGCAGGCTGCTGGCACGGGCACCGAAGAAGGAACGGTATTTCTGACTGACCAACAGACGTCGGGTCGAGGACGCAATGGTCACTCGTGGCATTCGCAGCCGAGAACGTCGATTCTGGTTTCGATCGTCCTGAGACCGCGAATTACGGCTGCCCAGTCACTTTGGCTTTCTCTAATGGCTGGAGTAGCCACGCAAAAAGCAATTCACGAGACTTGCGACGTCAAGTGCGACCTGCGCTGGCCGAATGACTTGCTCGCCGGCAAGCGCAAGGT
>JAFAUE010000223.1 GCA_019243475.1 Acidobacteriota bacterium
TGTCAGTGACTCCGGACACAATGTTCACAATTGCGAATGGGTTGGGCAACGGCAAGTAAACGAAAGACTAGGAAAATTAGGGGCAGCCGTTCAGGCTGCCCCCTTTTTTTCGCCGAGGACATCCTGAGCGGAGGCGAGCTCGCGCTCAGCGCGAGCTCGCCGGAGTCGAAGGATCATTTGTTTTGCGCGCGGGACGGGGAGAATACAAAAGATCTTCGACTGCGCAGGTTCGCGCTTTGCTCGTACCTCCTCCGCTCAGGATGCTTGAGCATTATTGGGGCTTCGTGTCGGCGTGGTCCGCCCCATCAGCGGACCGGCATCGCTCCTCCGCAAAACTTCTCCATAACCAACCTGCCTTTCCCACGTCAAAAACGCATCGGGAGGACGAATGCTCGCCGATCTACGCGATGCCTCGCGGCAACTGCGCAAATCCCCTGGGTTTACCACGACAGCTCTCCTCACCCTGGCGCTCGGAATCGGAGCGACCACCGCTATTTTTACTCTCGTTCATCAGGTGATGTTGAAGTCGTTGCCGGTGACCAAGCCGGCTGAGCTGTGGCGTATCGGCGACAAAGATCGCTGCTGCAATTGGGGCGGATTCACGCAGGGTGACGAAGGCGATTTTGCTCTGTTCTCCTACGAGGCCTATCAGAACTTCCGCGAGCACACGCCGGAGTTCGTTGACTTAGCAGCCCTGCAGGCGGGCAACGTGGCTCTCGGGGTTCGCCGCGTAGGATCGCAGGCGCCGGCTGACACGCGTAATGGCGAGTACGTCTCCGGCAATTTCTTCCGGACCCTCGGCATTCAGCCCTGGATCGGCCGCTTGTTTACGGACGAAGACGATAAGGAAGGTGCCTCGCCCGTAGCCGTAATGAGCTACCGCATATGGCACGACAAATATGGATCGGATCCCTCCGTCGTCGGCGCCGGCTATCAGATTAATGGACATGCCTTCACCGTGATCGGCGTAGGACCGCCGGGATTTTTCGGGGCGAAGTTGGCCGGTTGGGGCATGCCGGATTTCTGGCTCCCGCTCACGACCGACATCATGATCGAGAGCCACGATGGGCAAAAGCCCCGGCTCAAAACGCCGCAGAGCAATTTTCTCGACCTGCTGGGAAGAGTCCGTCCGGGCGTGAATCCCAAGTCGCTTGAAGCGAAGCTGAGAGTGGAGTTCCATAACTGGCTCGCCGGCCATGTTCCCGATATGGAACCAGGCGAGAAGCAGCTCTGGGAGCAGCAGACCCTACACCTGGCTCCCGGCGATGCTGGCGTAACGGCTCTCCGGGATGAATATCACGAGGGACTGAACCTGCTTCTGATTGCTGCCGGATGCGTGCTGCTGGTGGCCTGCGGAAATCTTGCCAACCTGATGCTGGCTCGCGGATTGAAAGATCGCGCGCAAACTTCGATACGAGTCGCGCTGGGAGCCTCGCGAACGCGCGTGGTGCGCAGATCTTTGGTCGAGTGCGTCATGTTGTCCGCCATCGGCGGCGCGCTGGGCATCGGCGTGGCATATGCAGGAACAAAGCTGATCCTGCATTTGGCTTTTCACGGCGGAGGTCCGAATAACTATGTGCCCATCAGCGCAAGTCCATCGTTGCCGGTGCTGCTGTTCACGCTCGGGATCTCTGTTCTGACGGGAATCATCTTCGGAATCGCGCCGGCCTGGGTCACTTCGCATGCCGATCCGGTGGAAGCTCTTCGCGGTGCAACTCGCGCAGTGGGCGGCGGCGGCACCTGGGCGCAGAAGTCGCTGGTCATCGCGCAGGGAGCCGTCTCGCTGGTGCTGCTTTCTGCAGCTGCACTCCTGGGCCAAAGCCTGCGCAACCTTCAGCATCAGAACTTCGGATTCGAGACGCAGGGCCGTTATATCGCGTGGATCAATCCCACTTTAGGAAATTACAAACCTGAACAACTGGATCCGTTGTTCCGGCAAATCAAGGAGCGTCTGCAGCAGATTCCCGGGGTGCGCATGGTGACAGCCGCGCTTTATGCGCCGATGTCGGGCGATAGCTGGAACGAAGGCATCCGCGTGGAAGGGCGTCCGGAACCGCCGCCCAAGGAGGATACCGGCGCAGGCTGGGCGACGGTGACGCCGGACTTTTTTGACACCATCGGCGCCAAAATCGTGTTGGGCCGGCCGATCACCGATCAGGACACGGCAGCCACACGCAATGTAGCGGTTATCAACGAAGCGTTTGCCAAGAAGTTCTTCAAAGACCAGAACCCAATCGGCCAGCATTTCGGACCGAACAAGATCAAATATTCGGCAACGTATGAGATCGTCGGCGTAGCGCGCGACGTCCGCTACATGACCTGGGGTTATAAAGAACCGGTGCGTCCGATGTGGTGGACATCGGAAGCGCAGACGGCGAAGTACGATGACCCGGCGTTTCAAAGCGGCGAAATCTCCTCGCACTTTTTAAGCAACATCGTGATCTGGGCACCTGGAGATCCGCCGGGCATGGAGGACCGCGTACGCAAAGCGCTGGCGAGCATCGATCCAAACCTTGTTTTGTACGGCGTCGATCCTTATGACAAGGTCTTAAGCGGCGATTTCCAGCGCGAGGAAATGATCGCGACCTTGACGTCGCTCTTCGGAGGGCTCGGGCTGATTCTCGCCGCAGTCGGCTTATATGGAGTGCTCGCCTATACCGTGGAACAGCGGACCAGCGAGATTGGGCTGCGCATGGCATTGGGCGCAGACCGCAGCCAGGTCACAAAGATGGTGTTGCAGGGAGCGTTTTTACAGATAGGCATCGGTCTGGCCATCGGCATTCCTGCAGCGATCGGCGCGGGCAGGCTGATGACGACTCAGCTGTTCAACGTGAGGCCGTGGGACCCGATCATGCTCTTGATGGCGGTCGCCGCGCTGGGCCTGGCTGCGCTATTGGCGTCGGCGATCCCGGCGCGCCGCGCAGCAGGAGTTGAACCGATGGTGGCGTTGCGCAACGCGTAAACCGCTCGCATCGTCCCATCACATATCGCCAAACACCCACCGGGTCATCCTGAGCCAAGGAGTCCGCCGCGGCGGACGACGCAGGCGAAGGACCTTGTGTTTTTTGGGTATGGCCATTACCGATGTGTTGACGTAGAGCGTTGTACCAAAATGGGAATCGCAGCATAAAGCACGCTGCCACCGTGAAATGAAGGGCAGCGTTCGTACTGCCCTGCTGCTGCGGCGCCATGTATTTTTGCCCCACGCGTGTCACATCGAGCAGTTCTCCACGTGCAGCAGCACTCGACCGTTGTCATCTCGTCGAATTGCCCTAGACATCTAATTCCAAGAACAACGAACAAGAGCAGACCAGAGCTGCGCAAAGGCTTGTGTTCGGAGGAGGAAGAGTTATGAGACGAGTGTTATTTTTGTCGGCCCTGCTTGCGGGCTTTGCTTTCACGACGGCCGCGGCAGTCCCGGTTCACGGGCAGAGCGCATATGCCCAGCCGCAAGGCTGGCATGGAGTTCTTTCGGCGGGGGACCAAGCCCAATTTGACGGTTACTTCTCCAAGTGGATGGAAGCTACTCGCCGAAGCGACCAGGAAGATATTTCTGAAAACGCGCGCAAGATGCAGGACATCATGACGCGCTACAACATCCCCACCAGTGTTCCGTTCGACCAGATCGCGTCGGGTGCGCCAGCTGCCTATCCGAATCCGGCATATGCGCCGGCAGCATCGTGGCAGGGACGCCTGTCGGGCGACGATCAGAAGGAGTTCGACAAGTCCTACTCGAAGTGGATGAACGCCACACGTAAGGGCGATCAGGACGACGTGTCGAGCAGCGCGCGCAAAATGCAGGAGATCATGGCGCGCTACAACATTCCCCCCAACGTTCCGTTCTCGTCAGTAGCCAGCGGCGGAAGCGTGGCCGCGTATCCGGCCCCGGCGACCTATCCATCGGCACAAATGCCGCGACTCTCTGGCGACGATCAGAAGAACTTCGACAAGGCCTTCAAGGACTGGGTGAAGGCGCGGCACAAAAACCATCGCGAGGACATCGACGAGAACGCGCGCAAAATGCAGGACATCATGGCGCGCTACAACATCCCGGCAAATGTCCCGTTTGACCAGATTGCCTCGCCCAATGCGGCGTACCGGTAGGGAGGCAGCGCATTCGAATCGGTTGAGCTAGGCGGAGGTGCTCTTTTCCTCATCGTGCATGAAGACCGGCGAGAACAGGAAATCCTGGAACCCGATCTTTACTCCCTGTAACCGCAGGAGGGTAGCGATCTGGGCCCAGTGCCGGACTTCATGCATCGCGATGTGAATGAGGATCTTTCGCGGTGTGAGCCTGAGCGCGTGACCGGCAATGTTGTGCTGCTCGAGAACGTCGAGTTTCTCCTCGGGAAAGTGCGAGAGAAACGAGCGAAACGCAGCGCGGCTCTGAGCGCCAAACGCAAAAAGCGTTTCGAGATCGTCAGCTGGAATGAGGGAGGTATCGGTCAGTGGCACGTTCGATAGGCGCTCAATGTAGCGTTTTTCTGCCGAAAAAATGTGGCGGACGATTTCGCCAACGGTGTTGAGGCGGCCGTCTCCGTGCGGCCCCGACGGGACCTTCAACAGATCGCTTTCCTGCTTACGAAGCAAATCAAGCCAAAGGCTGCGCTGCCAATCCGTGTAGCCAAGCAGGTCTTCGAGTTCCAGAGTGATCGCCATACTTACATTCTTCGGGAAAGGGAAAAGCAGCGTCAAGACCGGTGACCGACGACCAAACGCACCTTCACTACGAAACCTTTGCGCCTCGCTCCATTAGCAAGGCTTTCAGAATGGAGCGGTGGCAGCGACTTTCATCCTCGCAGTAGCAGCCGATCGAAAAGTTGGTTTGGTGTGACATTGCGGCGAGCAGGTCGAGCAGTCGCGACGCGTTCGCCTGCTTCATCTCCGCGCGGAACTTTCGCTCAAACGTCTTCCAGGCACGCTGGTCGGGAGCGTGTAGCGCGAAGCTCACGAGCTCGGCGCTGGGCGATAGCAGCGGCAGCCAAACATCATAGAAATCGCGCTTAGCGAATTCCGTTTTGGGAACTCCGCGCGGCGGACGCCGCACCGTCCCGATGCGAAGACCTTCGTTGGGTTTTCTTGGCAAACCCAGTCGGACGATGGAAACCATGACGGTAGGTTACAGGGGACAGGGAAGAGGGGACAGGTTACAGGGAACAGATTACAGGTTTAGGGCAAAGGCCTCGCTGTGCGGAAAGCTCCTTCAGGGCAGAGAACTGCATTATCGGCCCGAGAGTGTAGAGGAATCTGCGCGGTTCTATCCGGGGCCTACGGAGACGAAAACGGGATTGAAGCGCGCGCATGGAGCGCTTGCGGTAGACACGCAGGTGGGATCAATCTGCGGCTCCAGGATGCGGACGACTTTGCCCGAGGCGTCGGCCACTTCGCTGTCGGTGGCCGTGTTGATGGTGGAGATGTCGTTCGAATCCCGGTTCGCGGTAAGAACTTTGGTGCTCTCTGCGTCGGAAGAAATAGAGATCGGGAATGTACCGACAGGGATCGTCTTGGAGACGGCCAGACTCAGACTGTTCACAACGCTTACGGAATTGGAGCCCGCGTTGGCAACATAGAGCTTTGTTCCGTCGGGAAGCGCCGTCACCGACCGCGGGTTGGATCCGACAGTCACATTTGTTACTCCGGTCGGCTTCAGGAACAGAGGTGAAGTGGGATCGGCCACGATTACACTGATCGTTCCCGAACCGGGATTGGTCACGACCACGCGCTGATTGTGAATATCAAAGACGGCATAGTTCGGCGAGCTGCCTACGGTGATCGTCGCCGCAACTGCGTCGGTGGTGGCATCGATCACGCTCACGGTTCCGGAAGACTGATTAACGACGTAAACGTGGCTGCTGTCCGCGGAGGGCACCGCAAACACCGGAGTCCCCCCTACAGGAACGGTTGTGACCACGCTGTTGTCAGTAGTGTCGATTACCGTAACCGAGTTGCTTCCAGAATTGACCGCGTAAAGTTTCCTGCCGTTGGGCAAGACCGTTAATGACACCGGATTCGTCCCAACCGGAACTTCGGCTGTGATTGCGAACGGAGCTCCGCCCAGGACGCCGATCACGCCGCGTCCGGATTCGGCAACGTAGATGGTTCCATTCGCTGTGACTAGCGCGGTAGGAGCCGCGCCGGAAGGGAGTCCAGTAGTCGTGACTCCCGTGACGGTCGTCACTGTGCTCAGCGTGAAATGGCTATAAGTGCTAATGGTGTCGCTATCACGATCGGCGGTCGCCACCAGCGTCGTCTCCGCAAGAGCATTTACCGGACTGCGGCCTACGGTGGTAATTCCCATCACGGAATCGCCGGAAACGTCGATGTCCGTGCTCACACCGGAGGCGCCGGTTGCCGACCGCTGGCAATCGCCAGCGACAACCACGCAAGCGGTGACCACCGCGAATCGCTGCGTTTGCGGGTCGGGAGAGGGCTGGGGCAGCGGAGTCGCGACCGGCCGAAATGTGTCGCCGCATCCCGAAATCAATACGGCGAGGGCGGCTAGAGCGGCAGCGGCCCATGTGGAAAACTTCATCCCAACTCCCGATTGTGATTGGTCCAAGCCTATTGATTGTAAATAGAGTCTCTGCGACTGCGCTACTCGCATGCTCAATCTGAACGGGACCGTCTGCTCATCTTGCAGCCGCAGAATAGGTTGGCGACAGTTCGCGCAGATGGGCGATGGTAGGCGCGATAACCGATAGCGCAAAATCGATCTCTGCCGCGGTGTTCTGCTTGCCCAGGCTGAAGCGCAGGCTGGCGCGGGCACGCTCCGGCGGAAGTCCCATGGCGGTCAGTACGTGGGAAGGCTCGATCGCCCCCGACGAACATGCCGCACCCGTAGAAACCGCCAGCCCCTTCAAGTCGAGCGCAATCACCATCGCTTCGCCTTCAATGTGATCGAAGTAGATATTGCTGGTATTAGGTACGCGAGGAGTGGAACCGCTATTCACTCCAACCGCATCGATGCTTTCAAGCAGGCTGCTCTCTAAACGGTCACGCTCGGCCGCCAGCGCGGCGACAGTTCCATCCCCGAGTCCGCGCAGAGCGATTTCCGCCGCGCGGCCCAGGCCAATGATCCCCGGCAGGTTCTCCGTACCCGCCCGACGCTGCCGCTCATGATTGCCGCCGTAGAACAGGGGCTCGATCAACGTTCCCCGTCGCACATACAGCGCTCCCGTGCCCTGCGGCCCATGGAATTTGTGTCCCGAGATCGAGAGCGCATCGCAGCCAATCTGCTTCACGTCAATCGGGATTTTGCCTGCGGCCTGAACGGCGTCGGTATGGAAGTAGATGTCGGCCTCCGCAGCAATGCGGCCGATCTCCGCGACTGGCTGGATCGCGCCCGTCTCGTTATTTGCCATCATGATGCTGACGAGTTTCGTTTTGGGACGGAGCGCTGCGCGAACCTCGTCTGGATCGATGAGGCCCTGACCGTCCACGCGAAGGTACGTTACATCAGCCCCGCGCTGCTCCAGACGCCTGCACGCGTTCAAAACCGCGTGGTGCTCAATCTGTGACGTAATCACATGGTCGCCGGGCTCGATCAGTCCAAAGAGCGCGAGGTTATCGGCTTCGGTGCCGCCGCTGGTGAATACCATCTCTGCGCCACGGCATCCCAGCAGTCTGGCTACAGACTCACGTGCCCGCTCCACAGCTGCGCGCGCATGCTGTCCATGATGGTGGATCGACGAAGCATTGCCAAACTGCTCGCCATAATAAGGACTCATCGCCTCAAACACCTCCGGCAGAACCGGAGTGGTGGCGTTGTTGTCCAGGTAAACCCGTTGCACACCTCTATTTTAGAGGTTTCTACGTGACAACGTGCGCTGACGGGCCGTTAGCGGCGGTCGATCGGAATGTACTTATTCGGGTACTGCGGTCCAATGTACTCGGCGCGGGGGCGAATCAGCCGATTGTCGTCGAGCTGTTCGATTACGTGCGCCGCCCATCCGGCGATGCGGGATACGGCAAAGATGGGCGTGAAGAGATCGACGTCGAGTCCGAGCGTGGTGTAGGTCGATGCAGAATAGAAATCGACGTTGGCGTTGAGCTTCTTTTCCGCGTTGATGAATTTCTCGATCTTGCGCGACATGTCGAACCACTTAGGATTGCCGCTGGAGCGTCCCAAGTCTTCTGACATCTTGCGCAAGTGCGTGGCGCGCGGGTCTTCGGTGGTGTACACGCGATGCCCGAATCCGGAAATCTT
>JAFAUE010000213.1 GCA_019243475.1 Acidobacteriota bacterium
CTTGAAAAGGAAGGTCTGGTGCACCTGGATTCAACTGGTGACTTCGCCGCGGCTACGGAGAAGCTCGCGTCACAGGCTGACGAATTCTCTGCGCGAATGCAGGCAACGTTGGCCTCCCTGAAGCCGAAATTTAACGAGGAGATGCGCGCTGGACACACCAACATGTGAGCAATCCTTGATTGGCCTTCTTTCGCCTAATGGATCTATAAGGCCCATGTCCAGGGAAGCCGATCTTGTCCGAAGTCTCTTCTGATCTCCACGGCAGATACCGAGGAAGGCTGGCGCCTTCTCCCACCGGCCTGCTGCACCTTGGCCACGCGCGGACCTTCTGGATTGCAGCACAACGAGCTCTGCAGAGTCACGGCACGCTGATTCTTCGCAATGAAGACCTTGATTCCGAGCGCTGCCGTCCTGAATTCGTTCGAGCGATGTATAAAGACCTGCGCTGGCTAGGAATTCAGTGGGCGGAGGGTCCTGACTGCGGCGGTCCTTATGCTCCTTACATGCAAAGCAAACGGCGCGATTTTTACTTCCAAGCCTGGCGCAAACTGCTCGACCACAGATCGATTTACCCGTGTACATGTTCTCGCAGAGATGTAGCGCAGGCTGCGACGGCGCCAAACAATGACGGGGACGACGAGCCCCGATATCCGGGCACTTGCCGGCAGCGCTGTGATCGCGGGCCGTTCGATTCGCCTGCTGGCATCAATTGGCGGTTCCGAGTTCCAGATGGGGAAAGCGTCTGTTTTGTAGATAGGCGGCTGGGAACGAAGACGTATGTGGCGGGTGAGGACTTCGGAGACTTCCTCGTCTGGCGTCGTGACGATGTTCCAGCCTACCAGCTGGCGGTGGTTGTAGACGACGCTGTCATGCGCATCACGGAGGTTGTGCGCGGAGAGGATTTGCTAAAGTCCACGGCGAGGCAGGTTCTTTTATATCGTGCCCTGGGTCTTCCAATCCCGCAGTTCTATCACTGCGAACTTCTACGAGATGACGCGGGAACTCGTCTCGCCAAACGTCACGACGCGCTCAGCATCCGGCATCTGCGCGAGAAGGGATTGTCGCCGGAGGAAGTCCTGCAGCAAGCGCACGTAAGCCTCTGATGATCCGGCGTCCGTGCTATGGGTGAGTCTCGAAACTGCGGACAAATTCAATAAGGCTGCGTACCGCGACGCCCGATGGGCCCTTCGCGATGAACGGTTTGGCATCGTCAATCCATGCGGTGCCGGCGATGTCGAGATGGATCCACGGTTTGTCTTCGACGAATTCCTTCAGGAACATTGCGGCTGTGACGGCGCCGCCATAGCGGCCACCGCTGTTCATGATGTCGGCAATGTTCGACTTGATGATGTCGCGATACTCGTCATCCAGAGGTAAGCGCCATAGTTTTTCGCCGCCCTGGTGTGACGCTTTCTGGAAACGCTCGTACATCGAGTCGTCATTGGCGAAGATTCCCGCGTTGACCATACCCAGGGCTACGACACACGCGCCGGTCAATGTGGCGGCGTCCACGAGATGGGTGCATCCCAGTTTGGTACGCGCATAGGTAAGACCGTCGGCGAGGACAAGACGTCCTTCGGCGTCGGTATTGATGATCTCGATCGACTTGCCTGACATGGCAATCTGCACATCACCCGGCTTTTGCGCCTTGCCTGAGGGCATGTTTTCCGATGCGCAAATCACGGCGTTCACTTTGACCTTGGGTTTGAGCTGGGCAATCGCGCGCATGGTCCCGAGCATGGCCGCCCCTCCGGCCATGTCGTACTTCATCTTCTCCATGCCATCGGCGGGCTTGATGGAGATGCCGCCGGTGTCGAACGTAATCGCCTTTCCGACGAGTCCCAAAATGGGCTGTGCAGGCGCGCCTGCGGGAGAGTACTTCAGGATGATGCAAGCGGGAGGTTCATCGGAACCCTGCGCCACGCTCCAGAATGCTCCCATCTTTAACGCTTTGATCTGATCCGCACCGAGCACTTCGCAATCAAGCCCATTCTCGGCCGCCATCTTGCGCGCGCGTTCGGCGAGAATCGTCGGGGTAAGACGGTTGCCCGGTTCATTGACCAGCTCGCGGGCGAAGTTTTGCGACTCGCCGATGATGCGGCCTTCTTCGATGGCCGAATGCAGCAGCTTTTCGTCGCTACCTGGAGGCGCAACGATCGTCAGAGAATTCAGCCGTTGATCTTTACGATCGCTCTTGTAGGTATCAGGATCGAAGTCGCCGATGACGGCGCCAATTACCGCGGCACGCACTGCATTGTCTGGGTGAAAATGAACCCCCGACGGTAGAGCAATTGCGAGTTCGCGAATGTTCTTTGCCTTCAGCTGGCGTGCCGCAAGACCGGCGATCTTACGCAGGTCGTTGGGAGTGAACTTCGCTTCCTTACCACCACCAACGAGAAGCACGCGCCTGGCTTTCACTCCAGCCGGCCGGTAGAGCAACGCGAATTCGAGCGGCTTTCCAGTGAGTTCACCGGAAGCAAATAAATCCTTGGCTGCGTCCTGCAGCGCTTTTTCTGCGGTAAGGACCGAGCCCGCAGGTTTGTCCTTTTCTCCTTTATCTATGGCGGGTATGACTAGACATTCGGTATCGACGTCTGCGGCGTGCCTGATGATTAGATCAACCTTCATTAAGTCACAATTCCTGTCTCTATTATTTGAATCTATGCTTTACGACTTCGTGCAATCGCCTCGCGCGCTTCTTTGTCAGCTGTCCGACGGCGCTCAGTTTCTCGTTTGTCCCATGCCTGCTTGCCGCGAGCCACGGCGACTTCGCACTTGGCTCTTCCATTGCGAAAGTACACTCGCGTGGGAATCAGCGTGAGCCCCTTCTGCTGCGTCTTGCCAATGAGCTTGCGTATTTCATCGCGGCGCAACAACAGTTTCCGAGTGCGCAGCGGTTCGTGATTGAAGATGTTTCCATGCTCATATTGGCCGATGTGCGCGTTAAGCAGCCATGCTTCCCCATCTTTAACGATCGCGTACGCATCCTTTAGCTGTATCTGCCCGGCGCGGATTGACTTTACCTCTGTGCCCCGTAGCATCAGCCCGGCTTCGTACTTCTCCAGCAAAAAATAATTGTGAGAAGCTGCCCGATTCTGCGCAGCGTCGCGTTCGCCTGCTGCCACCGGATCGCGCTTTACATTCTTTGGCTTGTCAGCCTTGGTTTGATACGACGGACGAGCCATAGCGGGAATTCCTGCAGCAGGGGAATCTCAAATCGTAACATGCAAGAATTGCCGCAAGCGAAAAGGACGTGCGCGTTCAGATGCTATAATCGGCGGTTCCGGCGAGGGGCTCTGTCTCAATGCGCAAATCGGGCTCGCCTTCGTAACTCGCGTGTTTACTCGCACATGGCAACATCGTCCGAAGGAGCTGGCTTGAGACTTTCCTGCCGAAGCGCACTACTTTTCTTCATCCTGCTCGCGCTTCTACCCGCCAGCGCTGACGACTCGGCCAAGACCCTCTACAAAAAAGGTCAGCAAGCAGAGGTTCGTCAGGATTATCTCCAGGCGTATGACTACTACAAGCAAGCCTGGGAGAAGAAGCCTGCCGACCTGCGATATCGCTCCTCGTTTGAGCGCCTGCGTTTTCAGGCGGCAGAGAGTCACGTCCGGCATGGACAGCAATTGCGGCAGAACGGGGACCTGCAAAAAGCGCTCGATGAGTTCCAAACTGCGCTGCAGATCGATCCTTCGAGCTTCATCGCGACGCAGGAGATCGCCAAGACCAAGGACATAATTGCGGGCTCGGCAGCGGGTACAAACACTGTTCCTAAAGACCAATCAAAGGCTGACATCCTGCATCAACGAATTGAGGAGGCACAGGGGCCCGTTACGCTGGCGCCGATCAACGATCAGGCAATTACGCTGCGCATCTCGGGCGACAGCAAGACGATTTATCAGACGATCGGCAAGCTGGCCGGGATCAACGTTCTATTCGATCCAGATTACGTGTCGCGGCAGCTTCCCGTTTTGGAACTCAATGGGATTACGCTGCAGGATGCGCTCAGCCTCGTGGCAATTCAGTCCAACACCTTCTGGCGGCCGGTCACACAGAACACGATCTTCGTCGCTCCAAACACTCAGACCAAGCGGCGGGACCTCGATCAGAGCGTAGTTAAGACGTTTTATCTGACGAACGCCGGCAGCCAAACTGAGTTCCAGGACATCGCCAACACGCTGCGCACGACTCTCGACATCAAGCGAGTGCAGCCGATCGCCGCAGAAAACGCTTTGATCGTGCGCGGCACTCCGGACCAGATTGCACTGGCGGAAAAGATCGTCAGCGACTTGGACAAGTCGCGTGCGGAAGTAGTCGTCGATGTCGCAATTCTTCAGGTGTCGCGCGAGAAGATTCGCGACCTTGGACTCACGCCTCCGACGGCCAATGGAGCTATCGGCATCCAGCTCACTACTCCGGGACAGACCACCACAACCACCTCCGGCACCACTAATACCACGGGCACGACGAGCACGAACACGAATGGGCTCACGCTCAACACCTTTCGCAACCTGAACGCAACGAATTTTTCCGTGAGTGTCCCGCAGGCGCAGTTGAATGCTCTGCTCAGCGATTCCAGCACCAAACTGCTGCAGAACCCCGAGATCCGCGCTTCCGACGGGCAGAAGGCCAGCCTGAAGATCGGCTCGCGTATTCCGATTGCGACCGGATCGTTTCAGCCTGGAATCGGTGGAGTCGGCATCAATCCTTTGGTCAATACTCAGTTTCAATACCTGGATGTCGGCGTGAACATCGACATTCAGCCGACGGTTCACCTGAATGGCGACGTGACGCTGAAAGTGACGATGGACATCTCGTCGGAGACGGGCACCACGGACATCGGCGGCATCTCCCAGCCGGTAATCAGCCAGCGCAAGATTGACCACCAGATCCGCCTTCGGGAAGGCGAAGTAAACATGCTGGGCGGCATCCTTGAGGACCAGGACAACCGCACTCTTACGGGAGTCCCTGGCTTGGGACAGATTCCCATTTTGAGATATCTGTTCAGTCACGAGAACGTGGACCGCCGGCAGAATGAAGTTGTATTTGTCCTCATTCCTCACTTAGTTCGCGAGCAGGATGTAAGCGACCTGAATCTGCGACCCATCGATGTAGGAACAGAAAACGAAGTCGAACTGCGCCTCGCCCACAAGCAGCCAGGGCCGACGGACGTGAGTCATGGCGCCGCGGCGGACATCAATCATCAAACGCCGCAGCCTCCCACCGCTAATGGAGCAACGCCCAGCCCGGAAAGTCCGACTCCTGCTCAGCCCGGCGCCACGCCACCTGCGCCTGCTAATGCCGCTGCGGGTCAGGCGACACTACGCTTCGATCCGCCTTCTATTACGGCGATCAATGGCGGCACATTCACTGTGAACATCAACCTGGCCGGAGCTACAGACGTAACTGCCGTTCCGGTGCAGATAACCTACGATCCCAAGGCACTCGCGGTGGTGAAGATCGACAATGGCGATCTTCTGACGCGGGATCAGCAGCCAGTCGCTCTGGTGCATCGCGACGATACCAATACGGGAACGCTGGTCGCTTCGGCGGCGCGTCCGCCGGGGGCTGCCGGTGTAAGCGGTACAGGATCGGTGTTCACCATCACCTTCGTGGCAAAGCAGAAAGGCAACACGGTCCTGAGTATTACGCGGCCGGGCGCGCGCAATAGCCAGCAGCAACCTATCTCGGTCCTTGGTTCGCAGATGACCGTCAACGTGCAGTAGGAGTTGCCGTGCAAAAGAGTCTTAAACGCGCCGGAAACTCCCGAGGCTTGACTCTCGTTGAGCTGATTATTGCGATTGCCATTATCGGTTTGCTCGCAAGTGCCGCCGTGCCAATCGTTCGAGTAAGGGTGAAGCGCGACAAGGAAATCGAGCTGCGGCGCGACCTCTGGGAGATGCGCGATGCCATTGACCGGTACAAAGACGCCGCCGACCGAGGGGCGTTTCAAACCAAGGTCGATAGTTTAGGTTATCCGCCGGACATGCAGACTCTGGTCGATGGAGTGGACGTACAGGGCAAGAAGCTGCGATTCCTGCGTCGTATTCCTGTCGATCCGATGACCGGCAATACAGATTGGGGATTGCGCTCCAACCAGGATGATCCCGACTCAACTTCCTGGGGCGGGCAGAACGTCTTTGACGTGTACACGAAGAGCGACGGAACCGCGCTCGATGGGACGAAGTACAACACATGGTGAAGCGATCACAACTCGCGAGGCTGGGCCGTTCGAGCCGCAAGGGCTTTACCCTGATCGAGCTGATGATCGTGATCTCGATCATCCTGATTCTGGTGTCGATCGCCGTGCCCATGTATCAGGCATCGGTGATCCGCGCCAAGGAGGCGGTGCTTCGCCAGGATTTAAAGACGATGCGCGACCAGATCGACAACTACACCATGGACAAAGAGAAGGCGCCACAGTCACTGCAGGACTTGGTGGACGGTGGCTACCTGCGGAGCATTCCTAAAGATCCATTCACCGGCAGCGCTGACACCTGGCAGGTTGAAAATTCAGACACTATGGCCAGCCTGGATCAGACCGAGCCTGGGATAAGCGACGTCCACAGCGGCTCCAACCTCACCGGCAGCGATGGAAATGCGTACAGCAGTTGGTGAGAGCGATTCGTGATTTCCCGATTTGCTTGCAGGTTCCGAAACCCACACAATTAGAAGTCGCATCGTGCCGGAACTTCCAGACATCTCTGCGTATCTGGTCGCGCTCGAGAGCCGGATTCTCAATCAGATTCTGCTGCGTGTACGTCTCGGCAGCCCCTTCGTGCTGCGCACCGTAAAGCCCAATCTGGAGGATGTAGCCGGACGTCCTGTTATCGCGCTGCGCAGAATCGGAAAGCGAATTGCCGTCGGAATAGAGGGTGATCTGTGGCTGGTGATCCATCTCATGATCGCTGGCCGTCTGCACTGGAGACCGCACGGCGCCAAGCTGGGTGGAAAGCAGAATCTCGCTGCCTTCGACTTTGAGTCGGGATCCCTGGTGCTAACCGAAGCAGGCTCGAAACGACGAGCGTCATTGCACGTTGTTGCCGGTCTTGAAGCGCTGCAGGCGATGGATCCCGGCGGCATCGACGTCTTCTCCGCCGACCTGAGCGCCTTTCGGTCTGCACTCACTGTCGAGAATCACACGCTCAAACGGGCTTTAACGGATCCTCGCTTCCTGAGCGGAATCGGGAATGCATACTCTGATGAGATTCTCCATGCGGCCCAGCTATCTCCGGTTGCACTCACTCACAAACTCTCCGGGCCCGAATGGGAACGGCTCTTTTCTGCGACGCGCGGCACGCTGCAGCTTTGGATCGACCGTCTGGGAGCTGAGGCCGCACGCAAGTTTCCCGAAAAGGTGACTGCGTTTCGCGAGGGAATGGCTGTTCATGGACGCTATCTGCAGCGTTGCCCGCGGTGTGGCGAAAAGGTGTTGAGAATTCGGTATGCCGACAATGAAACCAATTACTGTGCGCGGTGCCAGACTGGAGGGAAGCTCCTGGCCGACCGCAGTCTCTCCCGTCTTTTCGGCGCCGACTGGACGCGCGCATTACAGGAGATGAATCACTAGCCGGGCACCAACACGGCAGGGCAAATCCCGTTCTGGAAGAACTCTAATCTGGTATCTTCCCATCCATGTCTAATTCCCGCTTCATCATCGCAGCCCTTCTCTTCATGCTGCTGGTTCCCGCATTTGCTAAGGATGAGAAGTATTTAAAAGCCGGGCCTGTGCAACTGACGTCCGACGGTAACAAATGGGCCGAGAAGACGCTCAAGAAAATGTCGCTCGAAGAAAAGATCGGCCAGATGATTCAGGTCCGCGCTTACGCAGATTTTCTCAATGTGGAGAGTGATGAGTATAAGCGGGTACGCGATGAGATTAAGAAGTACCATCTCGGCTCGATTATTCTTACCGTCCGCGTTGCCGATGGACTACTTATCAAAGACCTTCCTTACGAAGCGGCGGCAATTACGAACCTGCTGCAGAAAGAATCGAAGCTGCCGTTACTGGTGGCAGCTGATTTTGAACGCGGCCTCTCCATGCGGCTGCATGAAACGCCGGCCTTCCCGCACGCGATGGCCTTCGGCGCTACCGGTAATCCGGAGCTAGAAGAGAAGTTTGCAGAGATCACTGCGCAGGAGTCGCGCGCGATTGGCGTGCATTGGAATTATTTTCCCGTCGCCGACGTCAACATTAATCCCAAAAATCCCATCATCAACACCCGTTCGTTCGGAGAAGACCCGCAACAAGTGGCAGCAATGGTGGCGGCATACGTAGAAGGATCACGCAAGTACGGCCTGCTGAGCACAGCCAAACATTTTCCTGGACACGGCGATACGGCGACAGATTCGCACCTGGGAGTCGCAACGGTGTCCGGCGATCTGCAGCGCCTGGAGAGCGTCGAGCTGCCACCATTCGAAAAGGCTGTTCAGGCGGGAGTGGATTCAATCATGGTCGCGCACGTGACCATTCCTGCAATGGAACCGGACGCGGACAAAGTGGCAACGACCTCGCACCGCATTATCACGGATTTGCTCAAGGACAAGATGCACTTCCAGGGGCTGATCGTTACCGATGCGCTGGAGATGCATGGGCTGACGCGGCTTTATCCTGAGTCAAGCGGCAATCCGGCAGGCCATGCCGCGGTTGATGCGGTGAAAGCCGGTAACGATATGGTGCTGCTTCCATCCGATCTCGACGGCGCATTCAACGGTTTGCTGCAGGCGGTGAAGGGCGGAGAGGTTTCTCAGTCCCAGATTGACACTTCAGTCCTGAAAATCCTGCGTGCGAAAGCTTCTCTCGGGTTGCACAAGGCCAGGCTCGTCGATCTCGAGCAGGTATCGACGATCGTGAGCCGCCCGGGCAGCTTGGATTTTGCTCAACAGGTGGCAGACGCGGCCGTGACTCTGGTACGGGACGACGGGCAGGTACTTCCTCTTCCGGGACCTCCGGCGGGAACTTCGGGAACCTCTGCTCAACCTAACGCGTATCGTTCTGCAGGCTCAGGTTCGCCGATAGTGGGAATTGTAATTACCGACGACGTTCGCAGCGAGTACGGCCGTGTCTTCGAGTTGGAGCTTCGCCGGCGAGCGCGAGGGACAAGAGTTTATTACGTCGATGGCACCATCGCGGCCGGCATGACGCCGGAGATTCTGGAAGCTGCGAAACAAGCGCAGAAAGTGGTCGTAGCGGCTTACGTAGTGCCGACGGCGGCTAAGCAGACGGTCGTAAATGGCCAACTCACAAATACCGTAGGCTTGAACGATGCGACGGGAACTCTCATGCAGCAGTTGATGGATGCAGCGGGAAACAAAATGGCGGTTATCGCGATGGGCAATCCCTACCTCGCAATGAATTTCCCCGCCGTGCAAACTTATATCTGCACCTATTCCAACGCGCCTACCTCTGAACGTGGCGCGGTGAAGCTGTTATTTGGGGAGATGCAGTTGAAAGGCAAGCTTCCAGTAAGCTTACCCGGAATCGCCGACCGTGGTTTCGGGCTGCAGCTCAAACCCGAAGAGCTGCGCGTCGCCTCCGGGGCACAAAATTCCAGCGGTACAGGAGCAGCACAGATCCAATGAAATTACGAAGAATCATTTCGATTTCCGCGATCGTCTTTGCCGCCATTGCTCTTAGCTCATGTGTCAGTGTGAACAAGAATGGGAATGGCGACAATGTCGACGTAAAAACGCCATTTGGCTCTGTCAGCGTGAGAACCGATCAGGTGAAGCCCGAAGACACCGGACTGAACGTTTATCCTGGCGCCACACTGGTTCCCAAACAGGGACATGATAGCGACAAGGCAAACGTTACACTCTCAAGCCCGTGGGGCCAGCTCAAAGTCGTTGCCCTCAACTACCATTCTGACGATCCGCCCGAGAAAGTCCTTGCGTGGTATCGCAGCGATCTGCAGAAGAAATATGGAAAGTTTTTGGAGTGCAAAGGAACGCAGGTCATGGACCATGGGTTGAAGCTCGATAATCAGCTCACGTGCGGCAGTGAGAAAGGCGAGGGCAAGAACTATGGAGTAGATGCAGGCGACGGCAATACACTGGAATTAAAGACCGGCACCGACGACAAACAACACATCGTTGCTGTGAAGCCGGAGAGCAGCGGCAGCAACATCGCGCTGGTGTATGTCCAGAAGCACGGTGAGAAGGACTCGATCTGACGGCGGTGGAAACCTGTTCCCCAAAGTGGAGAGGTAAACCGCTTGCCTCAAGACGTTCCCGCTGCCTCAGTTGTGCTGCGACACCGACAGAACGTTGCCGTCAGGATCCTTGAACCAGGCTACGTAGCCGCCGCCGGAATTCCAGATTCCATGCTTATCCTGCGACATTCCTGGATAGCGCTCGAAGACGACGCCTCGAGCTGAAAGTGTTTTCACCGCCTCCGCGATGTCGTCTACTTGCCATCCCAAAATCGTATAGGGCGCCGGCTTTACCTCTTTAGCTTTGGCGATGCGCAGCATGGTTCCATGCGCGTCGAATACTAGTGCGAAACCGTCGTCCTTAACAAAGCGGAATCGCAGCGTCTCGCCATAAAACCGTTTCGCAGCGTCCGGCTTTGCAGTCATGGCAAAGCCGATGATCTGTGAGAGGAAGGGACGCGTGGTCTTAGCAATCGAAGCAGAGGACATAAGAAATCTCCATTGCGGCGCTTAGCCCATAAGCATTCCGCCATTCACATTGAGAACGTGGCCGGTAATATATCCCGATTCCGGTGAGGCGAGGAAACAAACCGCATGCGCGATTTCTTGATCGGTGCCAGGACGGCCCATCGGAATTGTTTTCGTCATAGCCTCTCGCAGGTCGGCGCTCAGCACTTCGGTCATTGCTGTTTGAATCCATCCTGGCGCAACGGCGTTCACGGTGATATTTCGCGAAGCCAATTCCCGTGCGACCGCCATAGTCAGGCCGATGAGCCCGGCTTTGGACGAGGCATAATTCGCCTGTCCGGCTTGCCCCATCTGTCCAAAGATGCTGGTGATGTTGATGATCCTTCCCCAACGCTGCTTTAACATCGGACTTAAGACCGCCTGTATGCAGAGATACGGACCGGTAAGGTTGGTAGCCAGCACGGCATCCCAGTCTGCTCGCTTCATGCGCATCACAAGTTGATCGCGGGTAATGCCGGCATTGTTGACGAGGATGTCGATTTTCCCAAATCGGTCTTGAGCTGCCTTGACTGATGCTTTGATCTGTTCTTCCTGGGCCACGTCCATGGCAAAGCTGGCAGCCTGTCCGTTGCCTGCCAGGATTTCCGATTCGACCTGCTGGAGATTGTTCAAGTTGCGCGCTGCTAGTGCGACTGCGGCACCTTGTTCTGCCAATCGCAGCGCACATGCGCGGCCAATTCCTTGCGACGCTCCGGTAATGAATGCAACACGACCTTCTAAGGGTTTCATGAAGAGAGAATTGAAACGCAAATTATAGATGGCTCACGACGGGACAGCTACCGCGCGCCGGGATCGACCAGCGCCTCCGGAACGGGCAGGGCCGCGACCAGTTGTTTCGTGTACGGGTGCTGAGGATGGGTGAGGATTTCCTTCGTCAATCCAATCTCAACTAACTCTCCATTTCGCAGGATGGCAACGCGATGACAGAGCGACGACACCGCCAGAAGATCATGAGAAATGAACAGAATCCCCGTTCCCATCTCCTGACTGAGGCGGCGGAAAATGTTCAAAACTTCCTTTTGCGTGATCAGGTCGAGCGAGCTCGTACACTCGTCAGCGAGAAGCAGCGCCGGATGGTGGAGGACGGCCATGGCAATTAACACGCGCTGAGCCTGTCCAACGCTGAGCTGCGACGGTTTACGCTCGAGGAAGTTCCCGTCCGCGTCAAGATTCAGCGTACGCAAAAGTTCCAGAAACCGCGGAGTGCATTCTTTGCGGCTTCCGGCCTTGTGCGCTCGCCAAGTTTCGTACATCTGCGTTCCGATCTTCAGCGCCGGATTCAACGATGACATTGGGCTCTGCAGGATCAGGCCAATGTCGCGTCCGCGGATCTCGCGCATCTCCGAGTCAGAGAGCATCATCAGCTCCCGGCCGTTCAAACGTACGCTGCCGGTCACCTTTCCGCCTTTGAGATCGAGCAACCGCAGGATACTCAGCGCCAACGTGCTCTTGCCTGAACCGCTCTCTCCGACGAGTCCCAGCGTTTCGCCGGGCTGCATTTCCAGTCGAAGTTGCCGAAGCACATCACCTTTGCCCGGATAACTAGCTGATAATTGCAGCGCAAGAAGCGGCGGTTTGCCTTCGAACAATCGCGATTCGCCAGCCATGGCCTGTCGAAGAGGTCCTTCGCTACGGCGATCCGTGCCTTGCTCCGCCAGCGCTACGTGTTGTTTCGATTCTTCTTCCATGCTCGTCACTGCTGTAACGAAAGATACTCGATGTTCCAATAGGTCTGCGGAGTAAGTACCACAGGATCAACGTTCCTGACCTTGGGCGAAACCCCAACAAGCGCGTTCTTATCGACCAGGTAGAGCATCGGCTGCTGGTCGGCGGCGATCTCCTGCACTTTGTCGAAGTAGGCTTTGCGCTGATTGCGATCGAGCGTTGCCTCCTGAGCGCGCATGTATTTGTCGATGTCGGTTTCCCAGGATGTTTCCGGAGTCTTCTGTGCCGGGTTCCACTGGTGCAGGTCAGCTGAGCTTAGCCAGACATTCATCTGGCCGTCGGGATCGAGATCGACATTGGTGAGCCCGAGCATGCACGCGTCATAATCGAAAGACTTCATCATGCGTTCAGCAATCGACGGATAATCCAGTGGTACAAAGTCCACGTGAATGCCGATCTGCTGCATGTCCTGCTGAACCAGGCTCCCCATTCGCTCGCGTGCTTTGTTGCCTGCATTCGTGATGAGCGAAAAGGCAACGGGCCTGCCTCCTTTGTCTTTTAGGACGTCGCCGTCTTTGCGGAAACCATCCTGCTTCAAGAGATCGAGAGCGCCACTTGGATCGTACGGAATCGGTTTGAGATTTTGATCAAACCACAGTTTATTGGCTGGGCTGACCATTCCTACGGATGGCGTGGCATGCCCGCGGAATGCGACTCGGGCCAAGTCGTCTCGGTTGATGGCCATTAAAATCGCACGCCGAAAATTCCTGGAACGGAACCACTGTTTCTTGAATTCCGGCAGCGGCGCACGCGCGACCTCGTTAAACCACATTTGCTCCGCTTCGATAGAAGGTCCTAAGTCTTTTGCGGATGCGGGCTGTTCGCTGTGCAATTGTTCGAATAAATCGGGCAGCATGTTGTTGATGAGTTGAATGTCGCCCTGACGAAAGCGGATCAACTCCGTGTCGCGATTTGCGAGCACATACATACGCACGAATTGCAAGTAGGGAAGCTGATGTCCAGCGCTGTCTTTTTTCCAGTAATACGGATTTCGCTTCAGCAGAACGTATTCACCTGCGCGCTGCTCCTGCACAGCAAATGGACCCAGTACAACACTGGAGTCTGCGGCGGCAGCCATCCGTTGCGGCGAGATAGCGATCTCGTCAAAGAGACGCTCGAGGCCCGCAATCGGGTGCTCGAACTCCATGACGACGGTATTTCTGTCCGGTGCATCGACCGAAGTGTTGCCTCCTGCGCGCAGCGGATCGCCTTTTGGCGAATGCGAGCTGGGATTGAGCGCAGCTTTCATCGTCGCCACCACATCGTTGGCGCTGAAGTCGGAACCATCGGAAAACTTCAGGTTGGGCCGTAAGTGGAACGTGATGCGACGCCCGTCTTCATCGATGTTCCAGCTTTGCGCCAGTTCTGCCTGGTTGTCTTGCGTCTTTCGATTCACGCGAATCAGGACACCGCCGGTGACGTAGCGAATTAAATCCGACGGTTCGTCCTCCGCCATGAGGGGATTCAGAGTCTTCGGGTCTGCCTTAATGGCTACATGCAGCTCGCCTCCGCTTTTGGGAGCGCGGCTGCAAGAACAGAAGAGTAGCGCAATTGCAAGAATAGCCAGCAGACCAGCAGGACGCAGTTCTTGTGCAGGCGTGTGTTTCCGCGACGAGATCACGATGCGTACTCCTCGCCCCCTACGACAAACTGAAAAAGGCTGACCACCAGGACCAAAGACACAAGCGGCGCCCACAGCCAGGGACTGTGCCGCAGGGCGCCGTAGTTCTCGAGTTCGCGCAGCAAATTCCCCCAGGAAGGCAAGGGCTCCGTAACGCCCAGTCCCAGCATTCCCAAATTGGCTTCGGTCAATATGAAGAGCGGAACTGAGATCCAGAACTGCGCCAGGAGAATCGGCTTGACGTTCGGAAGAACGTGACGGAAAAGCAATCGTGCGCGAGGACATCCGGCGGCGCGCGCCTGCAAAACGAATTCAGAGTTTCGCAACTCCCGCACTTCCGCCGAGACAACTCGCGCCGACGCGGCCCAGCCAAACGTTCCCAGGAGAGCGAAGGTCAGTGTCACTGAAGTAAGCGCCGGAATATCAAGCGGCAGCAATGCGCGAACCGTCAGCAACAGGAACAGCCAGGGCAAGCTGAGGAACAGGTCAATCAGCAGCCGCGTAGATCGATCCCACAATCCTCCCGCATAGGC
>JAFAUE010000080.1 GCA_019243475.1 Acidobacteriota bacterium
TGATTCTGTGCGGCCGCTGCGGAGAGCGCATGACAGTTCGCTATCACAGCCGCGAGGGACGCCTATGGCCGGAATATGTGTGCCAGCGGGATGGGATCGAGCATGCCAGGCCACTGTGCCAGAGGGTCCCCGGCGCAGGTATCGATCAAGCCATCGGTGAACTGTTGGTGGAAGCTGTCAGTCCAATGGCGCTCGAGGTCGCACTCAGTGTCCAGCAGGAACTGCAGCATCGCATCGATGAAGCCGACCGACTTCGTCAGAAACAGGTGGAGCGGGCGCAATATGAAGCGGACCTAGCACGACGCCGATACATGCGAGTCGATCCCGACAACCGATTGGTTGCGGACTCGCTCGAAGCCGAGTGGAACAGCAAATTGCGCAATCTCAGCGAAGCGCAGCAAGAACGAGAACGTCAGCGCGAGCAAGACCGAAAGGTCTTGAGCGAACCACATCGAGCTGCGATTCTCGCCCTTGCCACTGACTTTCCTGCCCTCTGGCGTGATCCAAAAACACCAGATCGCGAGCGTAAACGGATGATCCGCCTATTGCTGGAAGACATTACCTTGCTTCGCGGCGAACAAATTACGCTGCACATTCGTTTCAAGGGCGGAGCTACAAAAACTCTGACCTTGCGGCTTCCACTGAACTCGTGGCAGCTGCGGCAGACAAATCCTGACGTGGTGAAGGAGATCGATCAGCTGCTCGATCAATACACCTATCCACAGATCGCCGCCATACTGAACCAGCGCGGCTTACGTTCCGGTGCGGGCAAGGCCTTCACCTCTCGGTTCATCGCTAATATTCAGCGGAGTTACTCGCTTACACTGCGCTATGATCGATTACGAAAGGCGGGCATGCTGACCGTTGAAGAAATGGCTGCAGCGCTCGGAATCTGCCGGCAACGAGTCACAGTATGGAACCGGCATGGATTGATTAAAGGCCACGCCTATAACAACAAGAACGATTGCCTATACGAACCACCAGGCGAGAACCCACCGCGAAAAGCACAGGGCATTAAACTATCGCAGCGAGCCCTAATCAAGGTTGTATCACAACGCATCGAGGAGGTGCAGTGTGAAGCGTAGTCCTTATCCCAAGGATTGCCCCTGCGTGACATGCTGATCTGAATGTGGTGGCTCTGCAGTAACCCGATGTAGTCCTGACTGGCATACTGCACGCCACGGTCGGAGTGATGTACCAGTCCTGGTGCCGGATGCCGTTGGCCAATCGCCATGCGCAACGCGCTGATGGTCAATTCCGCTTCTAGCGTGCGCTCCAGCGCCCAGCCAATCGTACGTCGCGAGAAGGCATCCAGAATCACCGCCAAGAATACAAATTCCAACTCTAGCCGAAGGTACGTTATATCCCCGATCCAGAGCTGATTGATCGAGGTCAGCGTCATGTTTCGCGCCAGGTTGGGATAAACCGGCAGGTTATGCGTGGACTCGGTAGTGACCAGGAACTTGCGCCGGCGCACGCATAACAGGTTGTCCTCGCGCATCAAACGGTACACCCGCTTGGCGTTCACTCGCCAACCCTGGCGTCGCAGTTCGGCTGTAATACGCGGCCGCCCGTAACTGGGCCACTGCAACGCGATCCTCTGGATCACATCGCGCAAATCCATATCCCCATCTGTCGCTCTCACCCTCCCCGACAAAGAACGGTAAAAGCTAGCACGACTGATTTGGCTCAGCTGCACCATGCGCCGCACCGTCAGACCTCGACGTACTTTCATATCTTCCCCGATCTTTTCGCAGATCGCCGATTTCCATTGCAGGCTTGCAGCATCCGCTGCTGTTCGATGCGCTGCAAGCAGCCTTTTAAAAAATCAATCTCCAGCGTCTGTTGACCAATTTTTCGCTCCAACTGGGCAATGTGTCCTTCCGACCAGCGCCGCTTGCCCACTCCAGGAAAGGCATTCCCCGGACCTTGGCGAAACTCCCGCCACCAGCGTTGCAACACCGTGGCATTCACTTCCAAGGCTCGCGCCACCTCGGTGACCCGAACCCCTTCTTCCAACCGGCGCACCGCGGCCAGCTTGAATTCTCGTGTGAATCGTCTGCGCGACAGTCCCATGACTCATTCCTCCATGTAATGGAATTTGAGTCTTAACTGAGTGTCTCATTCTTGGGGACAAGTCCAGGCCGATGCCTTATGTCCCAGGTTGAAGCTAGCGCAATTCTTTGATCTTTTTGCTAATCGACGAGCAGGGGCTAGCATGTCTACGAATAATTTGAAGCTCAACGTGTGTAGAATCGCAACGAGGAAAAGCAACGCTGAGTCATTCTGCTGAGTTGGTTTCGGCTTCTAGCGCTCTGCGGTCACGAATCGTAACTTTTCGGCCATCGATATCAA
>JAFAUE010000093.1 GCA_019243475.1 Acidobacteriota bacterium
ACACAGCCGCGCTTCGAACAGGTCGCAAAGACGTTCGAAAACGATCCCGAAGAACGCGGAGGCGGCATCCGGCGCGAGCAAGCGATCGAGTAACCCCGGCGGCCATTTCTCGCCTCCAAGGCAATACCCGAGCAACTCTTCGGCGGCTGCCCTAATCTCCGGCGAAATACTTGCCAACCAGCAGCTCCAGCTTGCGGCGAGTTTCTTCGGGCGCCATCTTCTTATCGGTGATTAACGCATGCGCGAGCGCCGATCCGCACTTGCAATCGCGTTGGTCAGGCATCGCGGCGATGGTGGCCGCAACCAACCGGGTCGCGTTCGCGGCGTTCTTCATCAGGACGTCGATGATTTCGTTCACGGTGACCGCGTCGTGATGCGGATGCCAGCAGTCGTAGTCGGTCACCATGGCGACGGTGACGTAACAGATCTCCGCCTCGCGAGCGAGCTTGGCTTCCTGCAGGTTGGTCATGCCGATCACATCGATTCCCCAATTGCGATAAAGGTTCGATTCGGCGCGAGTTGAGAACTGTGGACCTTCAATGCAGACATATGTGCCGCCGCGTTTTCCGGGGACATTGGCTTTCTTGCAGGCGGACGCAGCAGTTCCGGCAAGTTCAGGGCACACCGGATCAGCCATGGCGACGTGGGCCACTATGCCATCGCCGAAGAACGTCGAAACGCGCTGCTGTGTGCGGTCGATGAACTGGTCCGGGATCACAAAGTCCATCGGCTTGTGTTCTTGCTTGAGAGAACCGACCGCCGAGACCGAGATAATGCGTTGTACCCCCAACTGCTTCATGCCGTAAATGTTGGCGCGGAAGTTAAGTTCGGTGGGGAGGATGCGATGTCCTCGTCCGTGTCGGGCGAGAAAGGCGACCTTGCGTCCCTCTAGCGTGCCAAGGATGTAAGCGTCGGATGGCGAACCAAATGGCGTATCCAGTTTGTGCTCTTGCACATCGGACAGGCCAGGCATGGAGTACAGGCCACTCCCCCCGATGATGCCAATTTCAGCTTGTGGCAATTGATAATGCTCCAGTGCGGTGATGAGGCAGAGGAATTATACCGAACGCCTTGCTGAGAGCGGCGGTCTTTCCGGCCTATTGAAGTCGGCAAGTGGTTGATTCGGCAAGCCATGAGTAGGTAGGGTGGGGCGAAACCGTCAAGGCTGCCTCGGCATTTTCCGCTGTTGACTTAAAGGTAAATTGTTGTACTCTTACTCCACCATCCAGAGCAGATAAAGCTCAGGCCGGCGAGACGCATGTGCCTGGGTGGATGATGACCCAGCCCCCCTTCGGCGCATCAGCCAAAATTTCTCCTGGCGGGTAACGCCCCCGAAGAATTCGCCCCCACAAATCTGGAGTTGCAAACCGGGATTGGTCCGCATGCGCGTTGCCGGAATCGCCATTTGCCTGTTGTTGCCGATCGTTGCGGCGAGCGGACAAGACTCGACCGGCTCATCTTCACAATCCGGAACTACTAGCCAGTCCGGGACTTCGGGCGGCGGCACGGGACTCCAGACCGGGGACGTACAGCAGGCGACGCAAAATCCGCTGGGCAGCGCCAACCAGAACACACCGACTCAAGCTACCGAAAAGAAGCCGCAGGCGGCGACGTTTGATATCGGCAGCGCCGGCAATGGCGGGCAGGACCAGGTAGTGGGAGAAGTCCGCCTCATGTCGGGCTATTCGGAGATTGGTGGCGATCCCACGCGCTCATTTCATACGCCTGGCGCCAACAATCTGGCCGAGGTCAACTACTTCGAAGACCACCGCTTCTTGCTGATGCACCGCCTGCAAGTGCTCTCCAGCTTTCGCGCGACCGACGACGCCAGCATCGATCCCGAGCACGACAGCCTGCAGCGCGCCTACATTCGCCTGTACGGTCCGCGCGACGAGGTAATCGTCGGCGACGCTCTGGTCAATTATTCGCGCCTCTCGTTTAACCAGAACATTAAAGGTCTGAGCGACACCTTCAAGATCGGCGACAACTGGAAGCTCTCTGATGTCGCGGGAGTCTTTATCGATCGCTGGGGATCGCTATACAAGCCTTTCGAAGCACTGCCGGGACGGCCCTATCTAGCCTTTGTCGCTGGTGCACGGCTCGAGCGAAAACTGCTCAAAGATTCGTCGCTCGGATTTAACTTTTCTTCCAGCAGTGATCAGCTGGACAGTTTGCCGGCGTCAGAGGTCGGAAGCGCTCCCGAACCTGCGCGCAACCGCGTGGGCAGTATCGACACCAAGCTTGGTTTCAAGCGTGTCCGGCTCGACGGCGAGTTCGCCTACTCCTTTACCGACTTCGATATTCGCAGCGCTGCCGGATGTCCCGATGGTTGCGACAGCCGCGCGCCGCAGCCTGAACTGGGCGTGCAAAGTGACTGGGGTGGGCGACTGGAGGCGAGCTGGAGATACAAGCGGGTGAACCTGCGCGAATCCTTCGTGCGCTATCAGCCGAACTTTGCCTCAATCAACGCGCGCCAGATTCCGGACTTGCAGGATCTCTCGGCTCGCGCCAGTTACGACGTCACAGACTGGCTCCTAGTAGATGGCACCGTGCGGCGCTCCAATAACGACCTGCGCCATCAACTTCCGTTCGAAACAACTTTCTGGGGACCAGAAGCTCACTTTCTGCTG
>JAFAUE010000138.1 GCA_019243475.1 Acidobacteriota bacterium
GCAGATCCAGCACCTGACTGGCGTCGAAGCGGAAGTCATTGCGAAGCAGGCTGTTGCGACCGCCTGAGCCATTTAGCGAGCCGCTAAGCAAACCGCCGGCCCCGCTCGGCGCACCGCCGGAAAGTCCGGCTGAGTATGGCAAGCCACTCTGCGCCTGGAAGAGAGGAGCGATCTCCCATCCATTGGCCAGGGTTCCCTTCCATCCCTCCAGCTTCCACGGCGCAAGCGCCACGGCGCTGAAGACGAAGCGATTAGGAACGTCATAGATGCTGTTGCCCTTCTCCAGCTTCAGGTTGTACGGATCAAGAAGGTCGTTAGTGTCAGAGAACGTTGATTCGTTCTGGTTGTAATCAATGGCGTGCGCCCACGTGTAGTTCGAATCCAGTTCCAGGTACTTGCTGAAACGATGATTGAACTGGGCTACGAAGGCATTGTACGTGCCATTGATGCCGCTGAAGATGTCCGTCATCGATCCGAAGTTGGGATTGATGCGCGCGGTGTACAGCGGCAAACTGATCACCGTGCCTGCAGCGATCGGCCCGCCTGCGCCCACGGTGTAGTTGATCGTGGAAGTCGACGGCGCGATGTTCGCATCGACGAATCCAGGCAGCTGTCGCGAGAAGCTTCCCAGCCAGCTCACCGACACAATATTGTTGTGACCCAGATCCTGCTGGAAAGTCATGTCAGCCTCGTGGATCTGCGGTGCCTGGAAGTTCGGATCGAAATAAACAATGTTGGGCTTCGCGGTAGTGGCACCGGTTGGAGGTCCCGCGAGAATTTGGGGAAATGGCGGAGTTCCCGCCGTTGTGTTGGAACTGCCGTTGAATGTATAGGAAGCTTGGCCGGCCGGGTTCCCGGTATTGATTAGAGCGTTGTAAATCGTGGAGTTGATGATGCGGCCGAAGTAGATGCCGTATCCTCCACGCACCACCGTTTTTCCGCTTCCAAACACGTCATACGCGAAACCAACGCGTGGCCCGAAGTTGTTCTTGTCGCTGGGCAGCGTCGTCGTCTGCGTGACCGCAGAATTCGCGAACTGGGTGTTGGGCATGGTTTCGTAATCCCAGCGCACGCCGAGGTTGATTGTCAGCCGAGGAGTGAGTTTCCAATCGTCCTGCGCGAACAATCCGATGTCATTGTTCTGGAATTCCAGGCCGAGGGGACCGAATGCCTGCTGGAAGGTGCTGTAGCAGGGCACATTATGCGCCGCGCCACAGCGGTTCGGCGTGGTGATGTCCGAAACATAGTTCTCGAAGCTCGTATAAGTAAACGAGCCAAACTGGAACCTCAGATTCTGGCTCAGATCGTTGGTGTGCAGGAAGTCACCTCCGAATTTGAGGTTGTGCTTTCCATGCGTCCAGGTGACCGTGTCGGCATATTGCATGCGCCGTTCATCCGGAAACGCGGGACGATCGAGGAACGTTGCTGTTCCGAAATTGATGCTGTTGAAAGAGAAGAAAACGTTCGGAGGAACACCCAGCGGATTGTTGTATCCGGCCGGATGCAGCAGAACTGACTGCTCGTAAGCATTGGCCGGCTGTGGGTGCTCGAACTCGAAGTCGCGTCCATATTGGAAGCGCGCTTCGTTGGCCATCGCGTTGGTGATCACCGTGTCCAGCTTCGCGATGCCCCAGGTGTCCTTTACATCGTCGTTGCCAAAACTCGAACTCGCGAAGTTGACGCTGGTCTGGGTTTGAATGCCTGCGGGCGAGTGCCAGCGCATGCGATTGATTTCAAACGAGGCGTGGTTTCTGTCACTAATGTTCCAGTCCACTTTTGGCAAAAAGATGAGTTGATCGCCGGTTCGCGGCACCGCGCCAAGATCGCCGGTAAACGCGTTTTGCGCATTCACGTAGAGCGTCTGGGCCTGCGCGGTTGTGATTCCGAGATTAGAACTCAAAGTGTTCAACTGCGCCGCGGTAGGCGCCTGGAAGAATTGGGATGGGCTGGTTAAGGAAGCGACGCCGGGGAAGTTGCGCCGGAACTGGTCGTAATTGAAGTAAAAGAACAGCTTGTCCTTAATGATTGGACCGCCAACCGATAGGCCCCAGATCTTGCGCCAGTCTTTCGGCTTAATAATTTGCGAAGTGAAGACGCCGGGCGAGGTCTGAATGAAGACTTTGGTGAACGGGTTCGTCGCTCCCCAGTCGTTGTCTCGATCGTAGAAGTAAGCCTCCCCGTGGAAGTTGTTTGTGCCGCTCTTAGTGACGGTATTGATCACCGCGCCCGCAGCGCGGCCATACTCTGCCGAGTAATCCGAGGTGTTGACCTGGAACTCCTGAACGGCAGTTTTCGGCGTGGAATAACCGGCCCGCGTACGCCCGCGTTCTTCAGAGAAGAAGCCCTGGTTGTTGTCGGCTCCATCGACGGTGTTGTTGTTCAGCAGGACGCTGATGCCGCGCACGCTCACCAGTCCGAAGCCGCTGCCGTTGTTGACCACCGTCGGAGTAAGCAGCGAAAAATCTGACCAGCGGCCGCCGTTAATGGGCAGGTTCTGAACTTCCACGGTATTCACGACCGGTGCGAAGTCTGGGCTGGTGGTGTTGATCTCGGGAATCTCGCCGCTGACGCTCACTGTTTCAGCGCTGCCGGCAACGCCGAGGTGCGGAGACACATCGGTCAAGCTGCCCACCTGCACGGTGACGTTCTCAGCTCTATATTGAGCGAATCCAGCCGACGTGACCGTGACCGTGTACTTAGCCGGCTGTAGTTGGTTGGCGCGGTAGTAGCCGGAGGCGTCGGTGGTGACGCGGGTGTCGGCGTTGGTGCCATTGTTGTGCACGACGACGGTAGCGTTCGGGACCACGGCCCCGGCAGGGTCATAGACGGTCCCGCCGATAGCTCCTTCTGTGGTGGACTGCGCAAACGCACACAGGCTCAGCGCCAGCGCGCAGACAAACGAAAACAACACCTGCGGAAATCGGCTCGCTGTGGAGCGATCAGCCGATTTAGCAAATGGCAATTGCATTTTCTTAAGCTCCTCTTATGTGAAGCGGTGTGATGTGTGTGCCGTCAGCTCTGGCTTCAAAGCGAGCTGACGGCTTGAACCATGGTTTAGAACGTAATCTTCGCGGCGAGCTGTAACACGCGGCCCACGTTGGCGCCGTTGTTGTTGATGCTCGCAGCCGATGGGAATCCAAACGTGTTTACTCCAGCGCCGTTGGCGAAGGTCTGCGGAACTAGACAGGTGGCTATGCCCACTCCGCAGGCCGTCTTGCTGGTCGCATACAGCGTGTTCTTCGCTGACGTAATGTTGGCGTGGTTGAAGATGTCGAACGCTTCCGCAGCCAACTGCAGTTTCACGCCTTCGGTGATGCGAATGTCGCGCGTGATGCGCGGATCGATGGTGAAAATCGCCGGCAAATTGAACTGGTTGCGCGACGTGCCCGGCGCTCGCTCGCTGCGGCTGTTGCCGTCGCCATTGAGATCGGTGTTGACGACCGCAGTGTACGGCTCGCCGCTCTGAGCGTTCACAACTCCGGCCAGTTCCCAGCCGCCCAAAATCGCGTGGGCGTACTGGTTCATGCCTTTGCTGTAATTATCGAGCTGCCAGATTCCGCTCAGGATCCAGCGATTGCGCACATCAGCGTCGCCCGAGGCGCGTTCCAATTCGGGATGCAGAGGATCGTAGACCATCTTTCCGTCATCGGTGCCGGGAACCACGGCCGTGGCGTCCGGACGATCGTCGATCACGTGGCTCCAGGTGTACGAGGTCACGAACTGGAAGTTGTTCGAGAAGCGTTTATTCAACTCGAATGAAAGCCCGTTGTAGGTCGAGTTGGCCGTGCTCTCAAACTCGAGAATACGCACGAACGAAGCGTTGGGCCGCGCGCCGGTGAACTGGTTATACAGTAATACTTGAGATGAGCCGGCGAGGTTGGCGATCTGCGTTTGCTGCGTGCTCGGCAGATTGATGTCGCGCGTACGCTGGATGTGAACGCCGTGCACTCCGGTGTAAGCGACAGTGAGGGAAGTGTCGTGAGCGACTTGATACTCGATCGCGGTGTTGTACTGCTCGATGTAGGGCTGCACGAAGTTGCTGGCGAACGGCAAAATGCTGGGCTTCACCGAAGCAAATCCAGTGGGAGGAGGACATCCACCAACCGCAGTCGGAGCGCCGCATAGTGTATTTGGATAGCTGACGGGCAGCGTCGCTCCGTTCGCCGTCGAGAAGGTGAGCGTCTGCACGTTGATGCCGTTGTTTGAAGTTGCGGTGCCGTACAGGATCGACGGTG
Source organism: Acidobacteriota bacterium (assembly GCA_019243475.1). Lineage (GTDB taxonomy): Bacteria > Acidobacteriota > Terriglobia > Terriglobales > Acidobacteriaceae > Gp1-AA112. The sequence continues at coordinate 4,236 of JAFAUE010000138.1, forward strand.
TGTTGCCATAGAAGATGCCGTATCCGCCGCGCACTACGAGCTGCTTGCCTTCCATCGGCTGCCAGGCAAATCCAAAGCGTGGAGCGATGTTGTTGTAGTCGTTGGGAATCTTGCTGGTATCGATTCCGGAAGCCAGTGCCGCCGGGTTCTGAACCGTGGGCTGCTTCACGGTCTGTACGTCATAGCGGACGCCGACGTTCAACGTAAGCTGCCGGTTCACACGATAGTCATCCTGAAGGAAGTAACCCTGCTGCAGCATGTCTGGATGAGTGGTTGGTCCCGTCGTTCCCGCTCCGGGAAAAGCTTCGAGAAACGAATTGCCCGGAGTCTTTACCGGCACACCGAGAAGGCTGTTGCCAAAATCGTCGAGGCTGGCGAATGTGTACGAGCCGGAGAAGTTGCCGGGGAAGAAGTTCAGGATCTTATCGACCAGTTCGTCGGCGCCAAACTTCAGAGTGTGACGTCCATGCACCCAGGAGAGCGTATCCGCGTATTGCTGGCGGTGGATGGTTGTTTCACGTGGGCTAAATGAATTGCGGCCCACGAAGACCTGCTGTCCACTGAAATTCACCAAGGCTTCAGGATTGTTGCTGTTTGCCTGACCAGGCTCGTTGTCGCGCTGGTAGCTGAATTTGCCGACGTTCACCAGAGTGGAACTCAAGGTGGTCGTGAGCTGAGTGTTGAAGCTGTCAGTGTTCACGAGCGACGCGCCGGTGTGCTCGAAAGCGCTGGTCGTGCCACTGTTCTCAAGCCCTTGACCGGTGAATCTTTGCGCGTTGTAACGGGCAGACAGCTGGTTTTTCTCGTTGATGTTCCAGTCACCCTTGCCGAGATAAACGTTCTGATTGAACGTGCGGTCGTAGTTGTTGATGCGTGAAGACAGATAGTTCACCGCAGCTGTCTGTGCTGCGTTCGTCGCAGTTGGCAGCGTTACCAGAATCGGATTGCCGGTGACGTTGCGCTGTCCGTCATAGTCAAAGAAGAAGAACAGCTTGTCCTTGATCACCGGACCGCCGACGTTTCCGCCAAACTGGTTGAAGTGATAGCCGGGCTTCAGTGGAGCGGCCTTGCCCTGGCTCTGCGCAATTGCGCGCTGCAGGCTGTAAATCGGATCGTTCGCATTCAATCCGCGATCGCGGAAGAACTCGAATGCCGTGCCGTGGAAGTTGTTGGTTCCCGATTTGGTAACGACGTTAATCACCGAGCCGCCCGCGCGTCCGAGTTCTGCCGAGTACCCGTTGGTGTTGACCTGGAACTCCTGCACGGCGTCTTCACTGAACTGATAAGGCGCGCGCCCCGAGCCGGTGCGGCCCAGCGTCTGCCCGAAAAAGGTGTTGTTGTTGTCCGTACCATCGACCGTGAGCGAGTTCAGCGTTCCGCGCTGTCCGCCAAAGCTGAGATCGCCGCTGCGGGGATCGCGCACAACACCCGGCGTGAGCAGCGTGAAGTCGAGAAAATTGCGGCCGTTGGTCGGCAGGTTCGCGATTTGCGCCGTTCCCACCGTATCGCTTTCGGAAGAGCGCGTCGTTTCAACTACTGGCGTTTCACTCGTGACCTGTACCGTCTCGTTTTGCGCCGCAAGGTTTAACTTCATCGTGAGGTCAATCTTGGCGCCGACCGTCACTTCTACGTTGCGCGCGTTTGTCCCGAAGCCGCTATGCGTAGCTTCAATCTTGTAGGGGCCGACCGGCACCAGCGGAAAGACAAATAGTCCATCGCCGTTCGTGGTGACCGTCAGCACCTCTCCGGTCGCAGTGTTGGTGGCGGTGACTTTGCTTTCGGCAAGCACTGCTCCAGAAGGATCGACGGTCGTTCCGCTTACGGTTCCTTGATTGGCCTGAGCGAAAGCGCCGGCGCAAACTGCGAGAAACGCGGCGATGGTTAGCAGGATTTCGACTAAGCGCGCGGGGCGGACAATGCGAAATGACGGCATTTGTTTCTTCTCTCCTGATTCTGTTTCCTGGTGACGGGTCTTCGGTCCGGTGAATGGAACGGATAAGCGGAACCGGCAGACCAAGACTTTCGCCCGCCGGTAAGCAGGAAAAACCACGTCATAGTTAAGTGCTTGAGTAAAGGCTCGCGCAATGTAACACGCCCGAGGAGCAGTTTTCCATAAGCTGATTTACTCAACGTGAATTTCTAAAGAACGCATAGCCAAGGCCGTAAAAGGGTTTTTCACAGCCTCTACAGGATTCCGTAGAAACGCCGCATAAACCGCCGGCGTTCTATGAAGTTTGGGAACTACGCTGACTAAACCGCCGTGTTCATCGGACAATTTGCACGATTAAGACCGAAAACTATGCTGCACAAATGGTGCACTCGGGAACTGATGACCCGATCAATGTTTCCTGATAGCTTTCCAGCGTGGCTCGTGACGTTCCCATCGGTACTCGCGCAGAGTTAGCGCGCAAAGTCGAGCACCGCCATACGCTTGCTGCAGCCGATCCCGCTCTTCCGCCTGTTCTAGCCACTCCCTGGATGATCGGCTGGATGGAATTTGCCTGCTTCGAAGCCCAGAAGCCATATTGTGACGAAGGCGAAGCCACGGTGGGAACCGCCATCCATGTGGACCATCGCGCCCCGACGGGTGTCGGCGAGTTGGTGACGGCCGAAGCGGTCCTGGAGCGAATCGAAGGGCGCTTCTTTGTCTATCGCGTTAGCGCGAGGAACGAGCGGCAACCGATCGGTTCGGGCACAGTGCACCGCGCGGTGGTGAACGTTGGCAAGTTCATGCAGAAGATCTCCTGATTCTGCAGTGCGCAGGTTCGTCATTTCTGAATAAAGTGCGACCGAGTTCAATTTGCCGCATCGAAAACTGCGAAATTCTGAAGTCAAAGAAATTCAAAATCCGAGGAGCCATTTATGAGCACTGTCGCGCCAGCACAGGATCTCAGGTATCCCGTCGGCAAGTTCGTCTATTCCACCGAGCTCACTTCTTCGCAACGCAGAGAGGCGATCGACAGAATTCAATCGACGCCTGCCAAGCTGCGCGCAGCCGTTCGCGGACTCTCGACTCAACAGTTGGACACACCCTACCGCCCCGGCGGGTGGACAGTCCGACAGGTGGTCCATCACCTTCCCGACAGTCACGGAAACGCTTTCTTTCGCACCAAGCACGCTCTTACCGAAGATGAGCCGACAATTAAGGCTTACGACGAGCAGCGCTGGGCCGAACTGGCCGATGCGCGCGTGACGCCGGTGGAAACTTCGCTCTCCCTACTCGATGCGATCCACGAACGCTGGAACTACATTCTGCGCGAAATCAAAGAGGAAGAGTTCTCCCGCACCCTGCGGCATCCCGAGCACGGGCTGAAAACCATCGATTGGCTTATCGCCTTATATGCCTGGCACGGCGAACATCACGTGGCCCACATTACGTCGCTCAGAAGCCGCGAGGGGTGGTGATGCGAAATGCGCTGGGAGAAGCGCACCTCGCTGTCTAATCTCACGACTCTTCGTTTACGCTGACGCGCTCTCTCCCGCTGCGCTGCGCTCGAAGCGATAACCTACTCCGCGCACCGTCTTTAGATACAGAGGATGCTCCGGATCAGGTTCGATCTTTTCCCGCAATCGACGGACGAAGACGTCGATCGATCGCAGAGTAACAAAATGGGAGTCGCGCCAGACCGCATCGAGGAGTTGATCGCGCGTGAACACTCGGCCTGCGTGCGAGGCCAGATACTCGAGTAATCGATATTCCGTCGGTGTTGTGCTGACTGGCGCACCTCCAACCGAAATGCTCATAGCTTCGCCGTTGATCTCGAGCTCGCCGATTTGGATGATCGCCGGCTTTTCCGGACGTTGAGTTCGGCGCAGCACCGCCCGGATACGCGCTATGAGTTCTCGCGGACTGAAGGGCTTAACGATGTAGTCGTCGGCGCCCAGTTCAAGCCCGGCGACACGGTCCGCCTCTTCGCCCTTTGCAGTGAGAAAAACCACGGGCGTCATCTCCAGCTTGTGGTTCTGGCGAATGCGCCGGCAAAGATCCAGTCCGCTTTCTCCCGGGAGCATGATGTCCAGCAGGAAAAGCGCCGGATGCTGACGCGCCGCTTGTTCCAGCGCGCCGCTCGAAGTAGGGAATCCCACAACTTCGAACCCCGCCGACTTCAAATGATGCTGGATCAGCCGGAGAATGTCTGCATCGTCCTCAACGACAAAGATCACCTGCGCCTTAGTGGAGGCTTTGGGAACCACGAGAAACCTTTCGTTTTCTATCCGCGTTCGGAAATCTGCATTCATGTTTGTTTCCGCAGGAATAAAAGCCACGCCTGTGCGGCCAGCGCAATCACAATCAGCAAGTCGTAGGCGGAGCCCAGCTGGTAAATCCCTCTCAGCACACACCACAGCAGCATGGCCAGAGCAAAGATCGTCCAGGCCATCCAGTGCTTATGGGTCGAGGCAGCAGCCCTTGGCATTGGCGGCACGTCCACGTTTTTCTTCTAAGCTGCAGGTGTGACGCGACAGTGAAGATTCTGTGAAAAAGAGGTGAACGGACGAAGGCGGACGCGCCAACGACCGAACCGAGGATCCCGGAAGTGTTAAGGCAATCGCGGAAGGATTACGAGAGCCTTTCCCCGCTGAGAGAAACTAAGGAGGCTACCAGGTCGTCGGGGAGCTAACTTACGAGAACGACTCCAGGTACCGCGGACGGGCTTTCAACATGGAAGGATGAAAGATGAGCTATAACGCGTGCATGCGGGAAAACCCCTTCACCGTCACCGGTGTCTGCATTGCCGGTGTCCGCAGCGAAGACCAGAGCATTGCCAGATGATCGGCGCAGAGATGCACGTCTTTGATGTCGTCGTGCACGACGCGAACATCCACGGAGTAGCGAGCCTTATGGTTGCAACCCGGTGTTTTGGCGTCGATCCGCACACACTCGCAGCAATGAGCTTTATTATCCTGAGTCATAGGTAGGCCTTGTTGAGATAGTGGTTCACGATGACGGCCTCATTCTAAACAAATCTCTGGGCTATCCGTTTTGGCAAGGCGCAAAAGTATGCCAATAATTCCCCAGGTCACGTTGACAGCAAAAGAGTTAGTCTTCGCTGTGCAACCCATTCAGGGCGACAAAATTCACACTCTTTTAACATTGCGAAAGCCCAAAATGACTGTTGCATAAGCACTTATCCTCCCCAGTGCAGCTAGAATTACGCGTGTGAAGCGAAGCGTATTTGTGGTCGAGGACGACCCGGATATCTCCCGTCTTGTGAAACATCACCTCGAGAACGCGGGCATTGGCGCACGCGTCTTTGGGACCTCGAAAGGCGTGATCGCGGAAGCCCAGCGGCAGCGGCCATCCGCCTTTCTGCTCGACATCATGATCCCGGGCGAAGACGGCATGGAACTCTGCCGGCAAATCCGGGGCATTACAGACCTGGCGCCCGTTCCGGTCATATTTCTGACGGCAAAAACGCAGGAGTCAGACCGGCTTGCCGGATTCGACATCGGCGCCGACGACTACATCAGCAAGCCGTTCAGCCCGCGCGAACTCGTAGCCCGCGTCAAAGCGGTTCTGCGACGCTTTGAACCGCCGCTGACGCAGCAGAAGCTGCGCATGGGCAATCTGGAGATCGATTCCGGCGCGATGAGCGTGGAGGTCGCGGGAAAGCCGGTTACCACCACTGCCACCGAATTTCGTCTGCTCGAGTACCTGGCTTCGCGCCCGGGGCGCGTCTTTACCCGCGAACAACTGCTCGACGCAGTTTGGCGCGATACCAGTTATGTGACCTTGCGCTCGGTGGACGTATATGTTCGCCGCATTCGCGAAAAGATCGAAGAAGACGCCGAGAATCCGCGCTTTCTCCGCACTGTGCGCGGGGTCGGCTATCGTTTTGAGGCGCCGAAGTGAAGAGCAGTGTTTTCCTTAAGCTGCTGGCGGCCTTTATCACCGTCATCCTCGTAGTCACGCTGATTCTCGATTTGGGAATTCGGCGGCAGTGGGACCAGTCGCTTCGCTCGCAGCTCGAAACATCTCTCCGCCAGGAAACCCTGCAGTTTGCACTAACCGTCGATCATCAGGCCGGCCAACCAGTCGCTCGTCTGGCTGAGGAAGCCGCAGGAGTTACCCGCGCACGCGTCACCGTGATCGATCGCTCGGGCAAGGTCCTCGCCGACACCGAGGCTAATCCCGACAAGATGGAGAATCACGCCCAGCGGCCGGAGTTCATCAGCGCACTTCGAGGCAGTGTCGGCACCTCGACTCGCCGCAGCAAGACCGTTGGCATCGATTTTCTTTACACCGCCGCCCCCACGCGTACTGGAGCCGTCCGGCTTGCTTACCCGCTCTCGGCCATTCAGGAGAACTCTGCGCGCATCCGCCAATCTCTGGTCCGCGGTTCGCTTGTCGCTTTGCTGCTGGCCATTGCCCTGGCGGCCTTTGCCTCCAACCTCATTTCCCGGCGATTGCAGCGGATCGTGAGCTTTGCCGAGAGTGTCGCGTCGGGAAATCTGTCGGCCCGCATTCAAGTCGGATATTCCGACGAGATCGCGCGCGTGGCTTCGGCGCTTAACACCACAGCCGAGCACCTGGAGCAGAGCTTCCGCGAAGTGGAGTCGAGCCGTCAGCAGCTGGAAGCCGTGCTCAACAGCATGCAGGC
>JAFAUE010000285.1 GCA_019243475.1 Acidobacteriota bacterium
CAGTGCCGACGGGTGAAAGCCGCATCGGAGGCAAAAAATGCGAAATCCACATTGCGAAAATGTTCGGGATCGGCAGGCTGGATGAAGGTTGCTTCGTCGCCTACCTGCTCCAGTTGCCCTAATGACTCGTCGTCGTCGAGCAGCTTCACATCGGCGACGGGGAAGTTCATCTCATCGAGAACTTCCTTCAGCTCGCGCCCTTTTAGCGTGGCTGCGCCGACCACGGCGACACGAAATCCATGCGGAATTGTCAGTGCGCGACTCATGCCATGTCCACGCGAGATTCAGGCTGGTAAGTGGGTGGATTGGGTGGACGCCGCTTCAACGCGTAGGCAAAGCGCGCCAGCATCCCCGAGGCAAGATACAAAAGGGCTATCGAGAAGAGGAAGTACTCCGAGAAAAACCAAACCAGAAGTATGGCGACGCAAATTGGAATGAATAACCAAAACGGCTGACGGCTTCGGAAATCGATTCCTTTAAGACTCCAGAACCGCCACGTACTGACCATCATGTAGGAAATCAGCAATACAAAAACCAGCCAGAGGACTGCCTGCCACCAGAGCTCGACAGGAGATCCATCTCCAAAATGAACGGTCGCTGCGACCATTGCCGCGCCTGCCGGAATCGGCATGCCCACGAAATATTTCCGGCCCGGGCGGCCGGGGTTCTTCGGCTGCGGATTCTTGCTGATGATGAAGCGCGCCAGCCGGCTTGCTCCCGCGATCAGGAACAGGAAAGTAACCATCGCGCCAATCTGGATCAGCTTGCGCCGCATGTCCGGCTGCCAGGCATCGGGAATCTGATGGCATCCCCAAAGCCATGCCAGAATGGCCGGAGCAACGCCAAAGGTGATCACATCGGCAAGAGAATCGAGTTCGCGGCCAAAGTCGCTGGCAGTATTAGTTAGCCGGGCAATGCTTCCATCGAGTCCATCGAACACCACAGCGAAGCCAATCGCCTTGGCGGCATTATCAAAATGGAATGGCGCGTTAACCGATCCCTGAATCGCCTGCGAGATCGCGTAATACCCTGCGGCGATATTCCCGGCGGTGAAGATCGACGGCAGGACGTACATGCCACGGCGCATCCGATGCGGATGCTTAGGATCGTCGGCGCGCCGAAGTGGTCCTTTTAAATTCATCGCAGGACTTCTTGCCTGGCTTCGCTGCTCTTAACTGTGGCTGGAGTACGCAGCACCCCAAGGATAGACGAACCTCCAGCAACCCGGTCGCCTACTTTTACGTTGAGATCGACGGCGGCATCCAGAATGATATCGGTGCGCGAACCGAACTTGATAAGCCCTACCCGTTGTCCGCGCTGCAGCGTGTCTCCCGCTTTGGGATTGAACACTATTCTCCGCGCCAGCAGGCCGGCGATCTGTTTGAAGACAATCGTCTGTCCATCCCCCTGCACAGTCACGATGTTCTGCTCATTGGCGTCTGAGGAACCTGCCGCCATGGCGTTGCCGAACTTCCCTTTTTGATACGAGAGGTTGGTAATCCTTCCTGCAATTGGAGAGCGGTTTACGTGCACGTCAAAGACGTTCAGGAAGATGCTAATCCGCTGTTTTGGCCGGCCATTCTCGGAAAACTGCGCAATGTCGGTAACTTTGCCGTCGGCCGGAGAAACGATTACGCCGGGGCCGTCCGGAATCTGCCGCTCAGGGTCGCGAAAGAACCAGAGAAAGAAGGCACCCAGCAGCGCCGGAATTATTGCCAGCCACGGGGTGATAAGGCCCAGCAGAACAGCGGCGACCGCCGCGCCAAGGCCGTAATAGTAGCCGTCGCGAACCATAGGGGATTGGTCGATTATATCGGCTCTCGAAGGGTATAGAGGGCCGCCGGCGGCATTTCGTGGAGCACACTTGCCGCTATTCAATCCGTACGTTTGAGCGCCGCGCCGGGAAGCAGCTCTGGCGCCGCGATTCAGGCTACCTGGTGCTGCTCCTGCCGCCGATGCTGCTGCTCAATCATCTCCATTTGGTCTTTAATACGGAGCTTCAGCTTCTTCAGCCTGACTTCTTCTAATTTTTCTTCTTCGGAGAGGTACCGCTTTTGGAGGAGTGTTTCGAGGCGTTGACAAAACTGTGAATGTTCCTGGGCCAGCCGACGAAATTCTTCGTGGCTGGCCATAAGCTCTTCGCGGAGGGATGCTGCCATCCTTGGCCTCCTGACCAGACCTTGGGATATGAAACGTAGCACGGAAGCAGGGGTGGTTCAACGGTTTTTACAGGATTGTGAACGTAATTTTTCGTGTTCAGAACCAGCTACTTCGGTTGACAAAGTAAGTAATTGAACAATAAGGCGTCTTCCTGCGGATCGCGATAATAGGCCGGGCGTTTGCCTTGCTGCCTGAATCCAATCACCTGCCCCAGCCTCTGTGCAGCAAGGTTCGAAGCTCGAATTTCCTGCCGAATTTCGCAAGCTCCAGCCTGCCGGGCATGCTCGATGAGCGCCTCCATCAGCCTCCGACCGACTCCCTGGCGGCGTGATGAAGCTGCAACCGCGATGTTCTCAAGCTCCCATTCGGGAGACGCAGTGGAAGCGACAACGAAGCCGGCTATTTGATCGCCGGCCATCGCCACCAATACCAGGCGCGCTGCGGACTGAATCGCCGAATCGTAAGTCTGCCGGGTCCATTGCCCTGCAGTAGGCGACGCCGATGCGATGTCGCAGATCGCAGCAGCATCGTCAAGCTCAGCGCGACGAATCGTGAAAGCCAAAGGCACGATAAGCATAGTAGCTGCTGAGAAGCGGCTGCTGGCTGCCGACTGCTCGCTGACTGCTGATAGCTGATTGCTGACTGCCGGAGTGTTTTTAGCCAGCAGCCAGTAGCGAGCAGCCAGCAGCTTCTTGCTACCATCCCATTCATGCTGCGCTTTGCCCAGCTCTGCGAAGCGGTCGCCGCAACCACCAAGAAGCTGGAAAAGCGCAAGCTTGTCGCCGACTACTTCCGCCAACAACCCATCCAGACTGCCTCGCTGGCCGCGATATTTTTGTCCGGAGAGGTCTATCCCGCCTTCTCCGAGCGCACGCTGAACGTCGGTGGCGCGATTGTCTGGCGCGCCGTGCAGCAGCTTACCGGCCGGTCAGAAGAGGAAATGGCCGCAGCCTACCGACGCCACGGAGACCTTGGGGCTGCTGCCCGGGACCTTTGGCCGGCAGATTTCACCGGCTCAGTGCTCACGCTTCCCGATCTGGCAAAGCTCTTCGACGACGTCGCGTCTAGCCGCGGTCCTGCTCTCAAACAACAGAAAGTCTGCGATCTTCTTCAGCAATGTTCGGCGCTCGAAGCCAAATATGCGATCAAGCTTCTGGTTGGCGACATTCGCATCGGCATGCGCGAGAGCCTGGTGGAAGAGGCCATCGCCGCCGCCTATGAACAGAGCGAGCAGAGCGTACGTCGGGCCAACATGCTGCTCGGCGACATCGGAGAGACGCTCCGATTGGCCGCAGAAGGACGTCTCGGCGATGCGCGCATGCGTCTGTTCCATCCCCTGGGTTTTATGCTCGCTGCTGAAGTGAAGTCGAGCGACGAGGCCGTCTCTTACATTCCCGGTCCTCACGTGGAAGACAAGTACGACGGCATTCGCGCGCAAGTCCATTGCGGCGAAGGCAAAGTGCGCATCTTTTCCCGCACGCAGGATGAGATCGGCGAGTCCTTCCCCGAGCTGATTCCCGTTTTGGAGTCCGCTCCGGAAGCTCTCGTGCTTGATGGCGAGATCCTGGCCTGGAGTTCCCTCGGCGACGGCACTGCAAGCGGCGCCGCTTTGCCCTTCTCCGCTCTGCAAAGGCGGCTCGGGCGAAAGCGTGTGACGGAGAAGATGATGCGCGACGTGCCGGTGGTGTACGTCGCCTTTGACGTGCTCTATGCCGGGGGCGAACTCATCATCGACCGCTCTCTCGCAGAGCGCTCGGAAATCCTGACCAGAGTTCTAAACGCCTTCACTGTACATCGCTCAGAACTTCCTGCGACAGCGAGGGGAGCAGCAGGCTCATTTCAACCTAACCTGTTCGCCGACGATTCCGCCGAACCGGATTTTCCCCGGGTTCTCCGCGCGCCTTGCTCGCGGGCTGCCTCTGCCGCGGATCTGGACGCCTTATTCCTCGAAGCTCGCGCTCGCGGCAACGAAGGATTGATGATGAAGAATCCGGCCAGCACCTATGCGCCGGGACGCCGCGGCCATGCCTGGCTAAAGATGAAGCGCGAGCTCGCCACGCTCGACTGCGTAGTGACCGGCGTGGAGTTCGGAAACGGGAAGCGGGCAGGGGTACTGAGCGACTACACATTCGCGGTGCGAGGCCCCGGCGACAGATTGATGAACGTGGGCAAAGCCTACTCCGGCCTCACCGACGCCGAGATCCTGGAAATGACCGAATGGTTCAAATCCCACACGCTGACCGATTTCGGCCACTCCCGACTGGTCGAGCCAAAGATCGTGCTGGAAGTAGCCTTCAACAACATCATGCGCTCCGACCGTCATGAGAGCGGCTTCGCCTTGCGCTTCCCCCGCATCGTGCGCCTGCGCCCAGACAAGCCGCCGGAAGAGGCTGACACCGTGATGAGGGTGGAGGAGATCTATCTCAGCCAGCACCGGACCGAATAGAAGAATCGGGTCATCGGGTCATCGGGTCATCGGGTCATCGGGTCATCGGGTCATCGGGTCAT
>JAFAUE010000337.1 GCA_019243475.1 Acidobacteriota bacterium
TCGCTTCGGCCTGCCCAATCTCAACCGCCGCGATCCGACCGGAGTGTATATGAGCGAGTTCTTCGATTTCAAGAACAAGCCATGGGCCACACCGCCGACGCCTCCGGCTCAGCCCACCAGCGGGCCCTGTTACGACGGGCTGCCGTAGTCGCTAAGAAGCCTTTTTGGTCCCTGCTTCTTCGAGGCTTGAGATGTCTTTCCCCTTGCACTTCTACATGACGGCGAGTAGTTTCTTGTCGAAGTAGAAGGGGAGCAAAGTGCCAGATTCCAGAATCGAACTCCCACAGGGCACCCTCGACCTGCTGATTCTCCGCACACTTGCGCTCAAGGCCCAGCACGGATGGGCAATCTCCGAGCGCATTCAGCAGATATCCAGCGACGTTCTGCAAATCCAACAGGGTTCGCTTTATCCGGCTCTTCATCGGCTTGAGCGTCGGGGATGGATCAAGGCGAAGTGGGGAACGTCGGAGAATAATCGCCGCGCGAAGTACTACGAGCTGACCAAAACCGGACGCCGCCAACTGGAAGTAGAAAAGACTGCCTGGGAGAAGCTCACCGTCGCCGTTGCGCAAGTTCTAGAGACTTCCTGAGGAGCGTTGCATGTTAAGCGACCTGCGTTTTCGACTGCGCTCACTCTTTCTCAAACAAAGAGCGGACAGCGAACTTGATGACGAGCTGCGTTTTCATCGTGAGCGGCAAATAGAGAAGAATTTAAAACTGGGAATGTCATACCAGGAAGCTCGACGGCAGGCGCGGCTGCTTTTCGGTGGACTCGATCAAGTGAAAGAAGAATGCCGCGAGGCGCGGGGTATCTCATTCATCGAGACTCTCGCGCAGGACGTTCGTTACGCGCTACGCCTTTTGTGCAAATCACCTGGATTTACTTTTACGGCAGTAGTGACGCTCGCGCTGGGCATCGGCGCGAATACCGCCATCTTCAGTGTGGTCGAAGGAGTCTTGCTCAAGCCGCTGCCATATTCGCATCCCGACCAGCTGGTAAGCATTGCGATTTGCCCGATGGCGCTCGACCCTACGCTTCGCGGATTGTCCGCCGACGAATACTTCATCTTTCGAGAGCAAGGGCGCACCTTTCAAGACATCGGCGCGTACATCGAAACCGACTCAGACCGCGACGTGAATGTCACCGGACTCGAGGAGCCAGAACGAGTGCACGCTGTGTATGTGACAGAAGGCGTGCTAACGGTTTTAGGAACGCAAGCGAGGCTCGGCCGCATCTTTTCCCGTGCAGATGACTCTCCCGGAGCGCCGGCGACCGCGGTGCTCACCTGGAGTTACTGGCAAAGGCGATTCGGAGGGAGCGCTTCCGCAATCGGAAAAACCATCATTACCGACGGCAAAGCGCGCGAGATTATTGGCGTGCTTCCGCGCACCTTCCGCTTTCTCAATGAGCAGGATCTCGCCCTGCTTCTGCCGCTGCAGCTCAATCGAAGCGAGACGCGCCTCGGCAACTTTGTCTATTTTGGGATCGGCCGTTTGAAGCCAGATGCGACACTCGCTGAAACAAATGCCGACTTGTCCCGTTTGTTGCCGATCACGTTCACAGCGTTTCCACCCGCGCCTGGCTTCAGCTTGAACTTGCTGACAAAAGCGCGCCTCACTCCCAGCCTGTTTCCGCTGAAGCAGGAGGTCGTCGGGAACATCGGAGGCATGCTGTGGGTCGTTATGGGCGGGATCGGACTGGTGCTGATGATTGCATGTGCGAACGTTGCGAATCTTCTGCTTGTGCGCACCGAAGCCCGCCGCCACGAACTGGCCATGCGTGTCGCACTCGGCGCCGGCCGCTCGCGCATTGTAGTTCAGCTGCTGCACGAGAGTGCCGTATTGGGATTGCTGGGCGGTATTGCGGGGCTTGCGCTTGCATTTGTTGCCCTGCGTGTCCTGGTGAGGTTCGCGCCAGCTGGGCTCCCTCGCATCTCCGACATTGGAATCGATCTTCCGGTACTGCTGTTTGCGCTGGCGACTTCGCTCATCACCGGCTTGCTGTTCGGCCTCATTCCTGTTGTGAAAATGAATCAGTCAACGGGAAGTCCTGCGATCAGTAACCGGACCGTAAGCGCTGGACGCGAGCGACACCGCACGCAAAACGTTCTGGTGAGCGGACAGGTTGGGCTCGCGCTGATCTTGCTTATTTGTTCAGGGCTCATGATCAGGACTTTCCGGGCACTGACTCACGTGAGTGCAGGCTTCGTTCCGGCAAGACTTCAAACATTCCGAGTCTCAATCCCCAATACGTATGTCCGCGACGACGCTAAGATCACTCCTCTCCAACAACAGATCGAAGAAAAACTGGCCGCGCTTCCAGGAGTTTCGTCCGTCGCCTTCTCCAACGATATCCCGATGGATGGCGATAGCACGTTGGACAATATTTACGTGGCCGACCACGCGAACGAGCAGGGCGGCATTCCACCTTTGCGCCACTTTCAATTCGTCTCTCCCGGATATTTCCAGACGCTCGCTATTCCTATCCTGGCAGGACGTGACTTCTCCTGGGCGGAAATTTACAACCGGGTACCTGTGGCGGTGGTGTCTGAGAGTTTTGTCAGAGACTACTGGCCGACTCCGCAAGACGCTTTGGGTAAGCGCATTCGACTCTCCGCCGCAGATGACTGGCGGCAAATTATCGGCGTGGTGGGCGATGTGCATGATCAGGGCATGGACAGACCCCCGCGCCGCACCGCGTATTATCCACCGCTGCTGGCAAATTTTCGCGGCAGGGCTTTGTATGCCGCTCGCAATATGGACTTCATTGTGCGGACTCCACTTGCCGGTTCGGAAGGTGCATTGTCTGCCATGCGGCAGGCGTTATGGTCGGTCGACGCTAACTTGCCGGTTGCTCGCATGCGAACTATGAACTACTACTATCAGCAATCGATGGCGCGAACGTCATTCACGCTGGTAATGCTTGGCATTGCCGGAGGGATGGCATTGCTGCTTGGAATCGTGGGCTTATATGGCGTAATCGCGTACACGGTCTCACAGCGTACTCGTGAGATCGGCGTTCGCATGGCGCTTGGCGCACAACGCGGGAACATTCTTTCCCTGATCGTGAACCATGGGCTTTCTATCGTTTTCTATGGTCTGATTACGGGAATGATCGCTGCATTGGCTATTACCAGACTCCTCTCCTCGTTGCTTTTTGGTGTGCACCCAGGAGATCCGCTCACCTATGTGATCGTCGTGCCCACCTTGGGAATTGTCGCCATGCTCGCTTGTTACTTGCCGGCTCGCAGGGCGACCAAGGTTCAGCCAATGGCCGCTTTGCGTTGCGACTAGACCCAGGCGAACGATCTGAGTTGCATCTTGCTCTCGCACGTCATAGCCTTCCGACGTGCGGCTCTCGTCGGGCAAACCTTTCGCGTTTCTGCTCGCTCTTCTTGCCCTGGCGTCTGTTGCGCTTTTCCTGTCAAAACAATGGCTCCCTGTCACCGCTTCTCAGCACGCCGCGATTCTCGATCAACAACTTCACTGGACGTTACTGGATTCCGCAGTCCTCTTTGTTTCGGCACAGCTGCTTCTCGCAGTCTTGATTTGGACCTCCCAAATCGACGGGAAAAACACGCGCAAGACCCCTCCGCGCGCGATTACGGCGAGCGTCTGGCTGGCCACCGCTTTCATCGCGCTCGAGATTTTTACTGCTGCGACTCTCGGTCGCAGTGCCTGGGCGGCGATGTACACGCAAGACGTCAACCCCGACACTGTGCGAGTGCAAGCCCTTGGTCAGCAGTTTGCGTTCTACTTTCGCTATCCAGGCGCAGATGGCAAGTTCGGACCGATTCACGTGAGCAAGATCGACCCTAGTATTGGGAATTACTTCGGTCTCGATCCGCTGCATGACGCCGCGGCCCGTGACGACATCAGCAGTGCCACACTCGTGCTTCCGGTGGGACGCCCGGTTGAGATCATGCTGCTGGCACAAGACGTGATCCACGGCTTCTACATACGCGAAATGCGGATCCAGCAGGATATGGTTCCCGGAATGGAAATTCCCGTGCGCTTCACTCCCACTCGCATTGGGAAATATGAAATTGCCTGCAGTCAGCTTTGCGGGTTAGGGCATTACCGCATGCGCGCGTTCCTGCAAGTCGTGCCAGAGCAGGATTTCCAAGCGTGGCTGAGGACGCATGCGCACTGAAGTTTCCATCCGGGCCGGAACCCAAGGCGCCTTCCGTCGATACGTATTCAGCACTGATCACAAAACGATTGGCATTCAGTATTTCATTCTTTCTCTTTTTTCCGTGTTTGTAGCCATGGCGCTCTCCTGGATCATGCGTGTTCACGTGGCATGGAATAGCGCGAGGATTCCGGGTTTACAGCATCTTTCCGCGGCAGGAGCGCCGGGCGGAGTACCGACGCCGGAGTATTACCTGTCGCTGCTCACGCTGCACGGCACGATCATGATCTTTTTTGTTCTCACCGTAGCTCCGCAGAGCGCGTTTGGAAATTACTTTCTTCCATTGCAAATAGGGGCTGAAGAGACAGCCTTTCCCGTTCTAAACATGCTGTCTTTCTGGATGACGGCGCTGGCGCTGGTCGTACTGTTGGCAACTTTGTTCGTGAGCGACGGCCCACCGCAATCAGGATGGACAGCCTATCCGCCTCTAAGCGGAGTCGGCATCGATGCCGGTACTGGATTGGGACGGGGACAAGACCTCTGGCTGGTCGCAATCGGGATTTTCTGTGTTGCGTCACTGATAGGCTCAATCAACTTCATCGTTACCCTCATGGACATGCGCTGCCAGGGCATGTCGCTCATGCGGCTGCCGCTCACCTGCTGGGCATGGTTCGTCACTGCTGTGCTTACATTGCTGAGCTTCGGCGTGTTGTTGGCAGCAGTGATTCTGTTGCTGCTCGACCGCAATGCCGGCACCAGTTTCTTTCTGCCGTCAGGCCTGCTGGTAAGCGGCAAACTTGAAGAGCATGCGGGCGGCTCGCCGCTGCTGTGGCAACACCTGTTCTGGTTCTTCGGGCACCCAGAGGTTTACATCGCGATCCTTCCTGGGTTCGGCATTGTCTCGCATATCGTGAGCTGTTCGTCGCGCAAACCCATTCTGGGATACAAAGTCGTAGTGGGATGCATGCTCGCAATCGGTTTCCTGAGCTTCATTGTGTGGGGACATCACATGTTCGTAAGCGGCATGAGTCCCTTTTCAGGATTTCTATTTTCGATTCCGACTATCGTGATTTCTCTCCCCGCGACAATCACGACTCTGTTATGGATCGGCACTCTCTGGGGAGGGAAGCTGCAACTCACCACGGCAATGATGTTTTGCCTCGGCTTCATTTCTACATTCGTGACTGGCGGGCTCACAGGTGTGATGTTGGCCCATCCTGCGGTGGACGCATATCTGCATGCTACGTATTTCGTAGTTGCTCACCTGCACATGGTGATGGGAGTGTCTGCGATCTTTGGCATCTTTGCGGCGACGTACTTCTGGTTTCCAAAGATGTTCGGACGTATGTTGAACGAGCGCCTCGGGCTTCTACACTTCTGGCTGACGTTCATTGGAGTTTATTGCACGTTCATGCCGATGCACGTCCTGGGGATGGCTGGGAATCCGCGACGCTATGCCATGCTCACCGATGACTTTCTTCTTCCTCTGATTCCGTTGCATAGATTCATCACCATCGCGGCGCTGGCAACTGGAGCCGTTCAATTCATATTTCTTTTTAATCTTGTCTGGAGTCTGTTTCGTGGGCAGAGCGCAAGCGTAAATCCCTGGAACGGCACTTCACTGGAATGGGTGGCCTGCTCGCGTGCCTCTGCTTGCAATTT
>JAFAUE010000246.1 GCA_019243475.1 Acidobacteriota bacterium
GCCGCCCAGTCTCCAACCGCAATGCGCTGCTTCATCTGTTCCATAATCTGCAGGTACATCGGCCGCTTATCGGTTTGAGAGATGACGAACATCTGTATATGCACAGTATATACAGAATCCAAATCTGTCAACTAGTTTCTTGAATTAGGCGAAAAACTCTAGGCTGAATATGTCAGGGCAAAGAAATGTAGTAGATCGTTACAATTTCGGACGGAACTGACGTTTTGGATCGTCAATTGGTGTCCGATCACTCTCCAGTAGCGCTTTCTCAGGGCTCCGGAACCGTTTTAAGACGGCGTCTGTGCCGTTCAATGTCTTTAAGTTACGGTTTCAATATCTTTGGCGAGTTGATGGAAGGTGTGGCTGCAATGAAGAGCCATCGCGAAGGCAAGCTCACGCTGCGCAGCTACAAAGTGGAGCCGGCGCCGCTTCCCAAAGTAGATTCCAAGCTCATCAGAGACACTCGGAAGAAGCTGCGCTGCTCCAGGGCGGTTTTCGCCCGAAAACTGCGCATTAACGAACGAACGTTGGAAAAATGGGAACAAGGACGGGCGAAACCGAATCCGCAGGCCGCTGCGCTTGTTCTTCTAGTACGGAGATACCCTGATACGCTGGCGCGCTTGGAGGAGCTTGCCACGGGTTAGATCGTGCGAATGTTGCCCGACGTGATTGTGGTTGCGCTGCGTTTCCCAAATTGGAAGTTGAGGCCGGCGGTTATCTTCCCAAAGGTCGACGCGAGCAGAGTTTTTCGATTGAGCCTTGGTACGGGCCACCCACTCCGAGGCACCCATTAGAAAATGACTGCGAAGGACGAGCAGGAATCACCTGAGTTTATACGGTTGAAGCACCCCACTCATATGGATTGAAAAATCAACACTTTGGCTGATGTCCTCTGTTTCGGGACGAGCGGGTCGGAGGTTCAAATCCTCTCTCCCCGACCATTCTCCTCAAATCCCATTCACCTCGTTGAAACCGTTAGTTCAAAACTTTCGGATTCAAACCGCGCAAGGATCGTGCGCGCAGTTTCCATAAGTGTGCGTTAGATCGACGGCGTCCGATTGCGCAGTTCGAATCAATCAAATCGTTGGCCGTGTTTCCGCGAGAGAGCAACCCGCCGCCCCACTTGCTAAATTACGCTATCTGCGTAATAATCTACGCAATATGCGTACATCGCCAGCATTGGAGGCGCTGTTTCCCAAGGTGCGCCAAGGAATTCTGGCTGCGACGTTCACGCAACCCGAGAAATGGTGGTATCTGTCGGAACTGGCGGCCTATCTTCGCACCACTCCATCCAGCTTACAACGCGAGCTGAAGTCACTGGCTGCGGCCGGCATCCTCAAGCAGCGGCGTGATGGGCGGCGCGCGTACTTCAAGACCGAAGAGGCCTCTCCATTGTTTCATGATATTCGCGGCATCTTCGAGAAAACAGCGGGAATGATCCCAACTCTGAGTCGAACCTTGGAACCTGTCGGGGACCAAATTGCATGCGCATTCGTTTATGGTTCCATCGCAAAAGCGAAGGAACGAGCATTGAGTGATGTTGATCTGATGGTAATCGGGGAGGCAGGTCTGGCCGATCTCTCGCCCTTGCTTCGAAAAGCTGAAGTTCGGCTTGGAAGGGAGGTCAATGCAACGAAGTACTCGACTTCGGAGTTTCGCTCCAAGACGGTATCCGGCGACCACTTCATTACGACCGTTTTGCGCGGTCCCAAGGACTTCGTGAAAGGCAATCAACGTGACCTGGACGAAATTACTCGCAAGCGGTGATGTCCAAAAACATAAAACATCACAGAAAGAACTCAACGACATGCGGAAGCTGATCGAGCGCGATCTGGCCGATGCAGCGGTCCTGGGACTTTCGGCAGATCGTCGGTTCGCGACCGCCTACAATGCAGCGCTTCAGGCGACGAGCATGGCGATAGCTTGTGCGGGATATCGCATCAGCGCGCGGATTGGCCATCACATGGTTGCGATTGAATGCGCGAAATTGGTGCTTGGCTCCGCAGCCAACAAATACGCGGATTACTTCGAAACCTGCAGACGCAAGCGGAACATCATCGACTACACGCGGTCGCATGTCGCCAGTGATACGGAAGCTCAGGAAATGCTCAGCAAAGCGACAGAGTTCTATCAGTTGGTTGAAACCTGGATCGCTGGGAGTCGTCCGGCCCTGAAGAAAACATAGCGATTGCTCGTGACGCTGAGATTGTCACTTACCCTGCTGTTTTGCTGCCTCATTCGGCGGCGGAATGACCGCGACTGCCATCCGCTCCTACTCCGTTGATCACAACGATCAGACCGCGACGTTGAAGCAGCCACAATCAGCCCGAAAGGATGCAAAAGTTCTAAGATCGTCCGCCAGGGTCGACCATTCTTCTTCAATCCCACCGAACCTGTAGAACTGATTCGTTCAAATTGCAATGCGCGTCGGCATTATTACCATGGTAATATTACACAATCTCATGTGTAGAGGAATGTGTGGCCACTAATTTAGATATCAGTCCGAGGCTGATTGAGGAGGCTCGCCGGATCGGTAAACACAGGAGCAAGAAGGACGCCGTTACCGAGGCGCTCAAAGAATACATACGCAGTCGAAGACAGATGCGCATTCTGGAGCTGGCAGGGCAAATCGATTTTGATCCAAGGTACGACTATAAGCAGGAGCGCCGTCGCCCCTAAATGCCGGTTCTTGTTGATACATCGGTGTGGTCTTTATTGTTCCGCAGGGATCAAGACAAATTAGATTCCCAGCAACGTTCGGCTGTCGAGACTTTGCGAAGACTGATCACCGAAAAACGGATCAGAGTGATCGGCCCGATTCGACAGGAGCTGCTCTCAGGCATCAGGAACGCCGATCAATTCGAGCGCTTGAGGCATCGTTTTCGTGCCTTTGAGGATGAGGAGTTAACCACTGCTGATTACGAGCTTGCCGCCCAGATTAACTGTAAGTGCCGAACGCTGGGCATCAGCACAAGCGCTATCGACTCGCTCATATGCTCAATAGCCTCTTCCCGCGATTGGGAGATATTTACTTTTGATGAGGATTTCCGCCATTACAGCAAGGCCGTGCCTCTTCGTCTGTTCCAAGCCTCGTAATCGGATCTTTGGCTAGAAAGAGTTCTAAAGTTCTAAAGTCGTCCGCTAGGGCCGACCAATAGTCAATGGAATAATGAAGCTGAGTGCCTTCTATTTCTTTCTAATCTTCTTGGGTGACTTCTTTTCAGGCGAAGAATTGGCTCGAAGGAAGGCTGTGTATGCTGCTTCGTCAATATTCCCGCTTGCCAATTGTAGAACCGCCTGCGCCGCATCCTCCTCGGCGGCACTAAAGCGAAATCCATTCAGTTCGAGAAACAGAATTCCCACAACGAATCCAGTGCGCTTGTTGCCGTCGACAAACGGATGGTTTTGTACGATGCCGCCTGTGTAGACGGCAGCCAGCTTAAGAATGTCGGGAGATTCGGCATAGGAGAAGTGTTGTCGCGGTCGGGCTAAGGTGAGCAAAGTGTGATCGCGCAATCCCGAAGCACCGCCGTGCAATGCAAGCAGACGATCATGAAGCACCAGCGCAGCAGGCTCGCCGATCCACAGTGGCTCTTTCACTTTGCAAGAACGTGCAGCGTATTGCGGTACCGGCTGATAATGTCTTCCGCTTTCTCCATCTTCTGCTCGAAGCTTGGATCGTAAGGGGTAAGACGATAGCCACCCTCGGGAGCCTCAACGAGAAATAACGGCTGGCCATCATCGGTGTGCAGACGGCTGATCACCTCTTTAGGCAAGACGACTCCGAGCGAGTTGCCGAACCTTCGGACTTTGAGCTCCACCACAGCACACCTCCGTTATGTTATTACTATTGTAATAACATAAGAGACCTCTTGGCAACAACATTCTGGATTTGCGAAAGTTGGCAGTCCAAAGCTCTGAAATCATCTGCTAGGGCCGACCAATCTTCAAAATTGCCCTCTAACTCCTTGAAAAACTCAGTTCTAGAATTTCCCTTCGCAACGGGGATCAACGTTGATGTGGTGGAGAGCAAGGAAGCCGGACTCCGTATCGACGATGTACATATAATATGGAATTATGTACATCAGGAGTATACTAACTGCAGTGAGCAGGCCATGGCCACGACAACAAAGCGCACCCACAAACATTTTCAGTTAGACGCAAACAAGATCAAGCGCGCCCAAAGAGCGCTACAAGCAAAAACTGAAACCGAAGCAATCGAGCGTGCTCTGGAATTAGTGATTGTTGAGCATGAGAAGAACCGCTTGGTTGCTGATGCCACCGACCGCTTTGTCAAAAGCGGCATTGAAATCAAAGACGTGTACGGAACGCTCGGCGTGTAGATGCAACCCGCACTATTCGATACTTCCATCTACATATCCGCTTTACGTCAGGGAAGCGATGCAGCCCTCAACGTCAGACGCCTGGCTGCTGGCGCCCCGCTGTGGTTGAGTTCGGTCGTGCTCGAAGAGCTTTATGCAGGAGCTGGGGTCCGGGAGAGCCGGATTCTGGAGCGCCTAGAGCGCGATTTCGACAGGGCTAAGCGGATAGTTGTGCCAAATCTCAGTGACTGGACTCAAGCTGGCAAGGTCCTGGCTCGTTTAGCGGTTGAATATGGTTACGAACAAATTGGGCAAGGAAGACTGAGCAACGACGCTCTTATCGCAATGAGTGCGGGGCGTGTGGGCATACGAGTGATGACGACCAATGCACGTGACTACGGTCGACTGGCCGAATTCCGTCCTTTTAAGTGGCAGATAGCAACGATTTAGTCGAGTCCCTTGATCCAAGTTCGGAAATTGTCAGCTAGGGCCGACCATTCTGCTGAAACTGCACCTAACCTGTAGAATTTGTTAGTTCCAAAGAGCAATCAATCGTACAAGAATGCGCGAAGCGGCGCTCTGCCGTCCGGCAAGATCGCAAGCAAAACGTCGCTAGGTTAAGCGATATCGTGATATCATCCGGGTCATGACCGGGAAAAAGGCTAAAGCACAGTTCGTGGTCCGCAATCTTGAAGCGGAGGTCAAGCGTCGTTTGCAGAAACGGGCGGCGCGCCACGGCCGCAGTATGGAAGATGAGGTCCGCGACATACTCCGCAATGCCGTAAAGGACAATCCTGAGGCTGCGGGTGGTCTGGGTACCGACATTGCACGACTGTTCGCTGACTGCCGTATGGATTCAGAAATCCCCGAACTCCGCGGTCACGCTATTGAACCGGTCAGCTTTGACGAATGATCATTCTCGATACCAATGTAATCTCCGCTTTAATGCGCCATCCGGCAGATGAAAAACTAATAGCCTGGCTCGACCGGCAACCTCGCTCCTCGATCTGGACCACCTCGATCACCCTACTTGAACTCTATTACGGTCTGCAGATCATGGCTGCTGGCCGAAAACGCTTGGCATTGATGCAGCGGCTCGAAACTCTGGTGATAGAAAAACTCGATCGAAGAATTGCTGCCTTCGAAATAAGTGCTGCCGGACACGCCGCAGATCTCATGGCGGTTAGAAAGAAAGCGGGACATCCGGTAGAACTCAGGGACACAATGATTGCCGGAATAGCCCTGGCTTCCAACGCAACGTTAGCCACGCGCAATAAGACGCATTTCAATGATCTTCCCATTCCGGTAGTTGATCCCTGGACGGCCAACCCGTAGTCTCAGCGGGCCATTTTTTCGATGCTGAACCTTAGCTTCGCACTGGAAGTTTAAGATCGTCTCCTAGGGCCGACCAATTCCTTTCAATCACTTACAACTTGGCAGATACTCCAAATTGACCCGGTGCGGCTTTTGTGGTGCCCCAACTCAAGTAGCGGGTTCCACGATGTTTAGGTCTCCGGGGTCAACGGCGG
Organism: Acidobacteriota bacterium; assembly: GCA_019243475.1. Taxonomy (GTDB): domain Bacteria; phylum Acidobacteriota; class Terriglobia; order Terriglobales; family Acidobacteriaceae; genus Gp1-AA112. Next base: position 5,852 of record JAFAUE010000246.1, read on the forward strand.
CTGGGGCTCCCAATTGGGGCACCCATAAGAAATTCGTTCTTCCGACGTTTCAGAATATGCAGTGAAAATGCGGGTGTCATGATGGTCCGCCGGCTTCGTTCTCTGTTGATTGATCCCCTGGTCTTGCACTAAGGGATCGATGTGTAAGTGTCTGGCACTATATGAATGTTCACACGACTCACGTCGAAGACACGAACCTCGATTTGTTAAAAGGAGAATTTGAGATGGCGGTGGTTTTGAACGCCACCAGCAAGCGCGTCGAAGCGAAGCCCGCCTGAGGATGCGTTGGTGGGCTCACTGATCCGACTTAATCGCACCTCCCGTCGCCGTTTTGTGATAATGTCCTGCCGCCCTGAAAAGTGAGGTCTTATGAAGCGAACGGCTACCGTGGTTTACGGTTTGTTGGCCTACGCTGTGTTCTTGGCTGCCTTTGTTTATGCCATTGGATTTGTGGGCAATGTATTAGTTCCAACTTCCGTTGATCGCGGTAGCAAATCTCCCATTATTGCCGCGATTGTGATCGACGCGCTGTTGCTGAGCGCATTTGCTCTCCAGCACAGCATCATGGCCAGGCAGGGATTTAAACGCGCATGGACGAAAATTATTCCTCCCCAGGTGGAGCGTAGCACCTTCGTGCTGGCCGCGAGCCTTGTTTTGGCGCTGCTGCTATGGCAATGGCGTCCAATTTCCGGCATTGTGTGGCAAACGGAGTCGCCGGCAGCTGTCACTTTGTTGGCCGGAGTTTTCTGGCTGGGCTGGGCAATCCTGCTAATCAGCACGTTTCTCATCGATCACTTTGATCTCTTCGGACTACGGCAGGTATTCTCCTACGCTCGCGGACGTGAGTACCACCATTCCCAATTCAAGACTCCAGGGTTTTACAAATATGTGCGCCATCCGATATATCTTGGTTTCCTGCTGGCCTTCTGGTCGACACCGCGCATGACATTCGGCCACTTGCTTTTCTCGGTCGCAACCACCGGCTACATTCTCCTGGGCATTTACTTCGAGGAACGCGACATGATCACCTTCCACGGAGAGCAATACCGGGACTACCGCAAGCGCGTGTCGATGCTGATCCCCTTGCCGCGAAGGCAGCCAGCAGAGCCGATGCGAGCGGAAGGTAGAGCGGCAGGTGGAAGCAATTAGCTGTAATGCATTCTCCAAGTTAAGCCGAGAGCAATCTTTAACGAGTACAAAGGATTTTTGCGATGCGAGGTACCCGGCGTCCTTCTGGGAGGACGTCCCATTTCGGGAAGGAATGGGTACGGTTATGACGCAGCGTTTTCACGTCTGCACT
>JAFAUE010000502.1 GCA_019243475.1 Acidobacteriota bacterium
TTGGCTGCTTCACGTTGATTACGGAGCCGCGTCAGTCTCGATAATTTCCCATATAGCTCTGCCCAACAGGCGACTCAGTTCTCCAGGCAGTCCGAAAATGCTGTTTCCTATAATGGAATTCACGACCAGAGCGGTCATGGTCCAACGGCCAATGGAACGAACGAAAGCCACGAGTGCCTCCGTTGAAGCGCGTACACCTTAACATGCGGGGGCCTGCGGGTTGGTACCACGCTACTTTCAGGATGCGCTCCCCCCCGACCTTCCACAGCTTCGCCTTCAGGACAAGAGGGTCCGCCACGCCTCCACGGAAAATCGGCCCGCGAGGTACAACCTTGGCGCCCATTTTGTGAATCCGTGTCGTCGATATGCCATGCGACTATCGAATTGATTCCTCTCGACGCCTAGTAATCACAACCGCCTCTGGTGCCGTCTCCTTTGAGGAAATCGTTGCACATCAGAAACGTCTTCAGGGCGATCCCGAGTTCGTGCCGGAGTTTGATCAGTTGCTCGACTGCAGATCAGCGACGAACCTCAATGTGAGTTCTGAACAGGCCAGACTCGTAGCGCAACGCAAATTGTTTTCCCGGACCTCGAAGCGCGCTCTCGTCGCCGGCAATCCTGTTGTGTTTGGTATTGGTCGAATGCTGCAGGCTTATAACGAATTGGCTCCTCATGGTTCCGTGCCCCGCGTGTTCTACGATATGAAGATCGCTCTGGAGTGGTTGCACCGAACCGAGCTTTTACCTGTCTTAGTGGCATGAACAGCGACGACCACGTGAAGCTCCCTCTCTGACAGGTCCCGCAACTCGATAACAGCTTAGGAAGTTGGCGCTCTCTTTTTGTGACGACGCGTCGAAGCTAACTCTTGATCTCCGAGACATAGGCGTCCGTACATCGGCAGTACCACTCACTCGTTCCGAAGTGATTTCAGCGGGTCAACACGGCTTGCTCTGAGTGCGGGGATCAAACCTGCTGCGCATGCAACCAGCGTGAGCGCCAGTGTCGAAGAGAGGAAAGTTAGAGGATCGTGCGGCCCCAGTCCGAATATTTGGCTGCGAACCAAGGTGCTGAATGCGAAAGCAAGCGGGACGCCGACGGCGAGACCGGCCGCGATCAATATCAAAACATCGCGCATGACCAGCCAAATCACATCACGCTGCAAAGCGCCGAGTGCTACTCTGAGACCGAATTCGCGCGTTCGACGCGTAACGGTGTATGCCATGACGCCGTAAAGCCCGATGGCGGCGAGCAAAGTGGCAAGTCCGCCGAATACAGCAGAGAGGCTGGCCACCAATCGCTCGGTGCGTAGCGAGAATCCAATCTGTTCGTCCACGGTTTGCAGTCCAACCACCGGGACATGCGGATCGAACTGTCGCATGCGTTCGCGAAGTTCATTCTCGATCAGGCGCGGATTAGCCTGCGTCCGCAGATAGATGTTCATGAAGCGGAAGTGGGAGTCTTGGAAATACAGGAAGTAGGCCTGCGCTGGAGGAGTCTCCCGCAGATTTCTGAATTTCTTGTCCGGGATCACTCCAATTACTTCAATGTCCTCCGGACTGACTGGCGCCATGTCATTCACCAGCCCGAAGCGCTGCCCAATTGGAGGTCGACCCGGAAAGAAGTGCTTGGCAAAGCTCTCGTTGATAACGGCGTATTTGCTCGACCCATCGTCCTGTACGGTGAATTCTCGCCCGGCGATGATAGGAATACCGACCGTAGCGAAGTAATTCGGGCCCACCATGTCGAGAACCGGCTGTTCCTCCATTGGCGCTCCTTCGAAGTCTTTGCCCACAATTTGATTCCGCCATGAATGGCCCGTCAGAAACGGCATGGCGGAAAATCCAACCGCTGCAACCCCAGGCGTGTTTTGCAGGTTGATGTTTAGCCGTTTGTAGAACGATTTGGTTTCTTCGTCGGAGTATCCGTTGAGCGACGGATCAATTCTGAATGTAAGAAGATGATCGGTGGGGAAGCCCGGCCCCAGGCTCTCGAGGTTGCGCAAAGTGCGGACGAACAGGCTTGCGCCGAACAGCAGCAACAGCGATAGAGCCACCTGAATGCCGACCAGCATCCTGCGAAGAGAAATGCCTCCGGCGGAGATGGCGCCGGACCTGTCTTTGAGCGCGAGAGTAATTTCTGTGCGCGAGCCGCGGACAGCAGGCAGGAGTCCGAAGACCATTGCGGTCAGGAGCATGACTCCAATAACAAAGACAAGCACCCGTCCATCCGGAAAAGCGGACACAACAAACTCTGCCGCCGCATCCGCAGGCAGATAAATGCGCAGAAGAATGCGAGCCGCCAGAAATGCCAGCGCAAGTCCGAGGATTGCTCCGCCCCCCGCCAGAAGCAGGCTTTCCACCAGCAATTGGCGAACAATCCGCCACTTGCCGGCGCCGATGGCCAAACGAACAGCCAATTCCCGCTCTCGCGCGGTAGCGCGGGCGAGCAGCAGATTGGCGAGGTTGGCGCAAGCAAGAAGCAGCACCACCCCGGTGAGCGCGACCAGCAGCCATAGCGGCTTTCGCATGTAATCGCGCAGGCCATTCTCAGAGCCTGATAAAAGCTCCACGCGATTACGAAGAAACAGTTGCCGATCCGCAGCTGTAGTGTTTCTCGTGAATTCAGGCTGCTGAGCCTCCATTTCGAGAATGCTGTGCATGAGCGGCTGCAGCGAAACTTGCGCCTGCTCAGGGCTGACGCCGGGCTTGAGGCGCCCGTATGCTGTGACCCAATCCAGCCGGCGACGCCGGTCCTTGAGGCCGTCGGAGCGAGGCGTCATCTCGGTCTTCATCATGATGGGAACGAAAACCTTCGCAGGGGCTCCCATTTCCACGCCGTCAAAACCGGGCCGCGCGATGCCGATCACGGTCATTGGGTGACTGTTGATCGCAATCGTTCGACCGACGATGCTGCGGTCGCCGTAGAAGTAGCTCCGCCAGAAGCCATAGCTGAGTACCACGACCGGCTCGCCGTCGGGAACCGCGTCGTCGTCGGGAGCGATGGTGCGGCCCAATTCTGCACTCACGCCCAGGATCTGGAAATATGAGCCCGAGACCAGCTCCGCGGGAATTTGTGCTGCTCGATCACCGTAGCCGATGTTAACGATGGCTGGGAACCGGCAGAACATCCCGGAGAAGACACGATTGTTGTCGCGCAAATCTTCGAACATCGGCCAGGAAATGGTATTTGGGCCGTAACTGTTGCTGTAATGGTTGCCGGTCTCTCGGACGATTACCAGTTGCTCTGGATGACTGACGGGCAACAGCCGCAAGACAACCTGATCCAGCAAGCTGAACATGGCGGTGTTCGCGCCGATGCCCAGCGCCAGCGTCAATATCGCGACGGCGGAGAAAAGAGGATTTTTGCGAAGCGCTCGAAGACCGTAGCGAACATCCTGTCCTAACTGATTTAGCGAATCCCAGCCCCACGTTTCCATCGTCTTCTCTTTCAGGAGAGTAGAGTTGCCGAAAATGCGCATGGCAGCGTGGCGAGCTTCTTCCGGACTCATTCCAGCCGCAACATATTCGGCTGTCTGCTGGTCTAAGTGAAACTGGAGTTCGTGATCGAGCTGCTCGGCGACTCGGCGGCGCGAGAACAGTGTTTTCGACTGGAGCCAGAATCGTTGAAGCGACAGCATAGAAATCACTCCGCTAAGCCGATTGGATCACCAGGTTGATTGCGCCGGAGAGGCGACTCCAATTTGTGGATTGCTTCTTTCCCGTTCAGGTTCGCCATACTATGACTATCTACACTAGAGGATTGTAGATAGTCAAGGCATCGCCATTGCGCAACTCTTTCAATTCGAATGGTGGCGGAGTCAAGAGAACTTGCTGAAGGAAATATGGTCCACAAGCCAAAAGGCCCGCCGAAGCGGGCCTCATGGCGACGTTCACCTTAATACGTATTGCAGGTTTCGGGTTTGCTCGTGACTTCACCGGTCGCACACTTGAGAAATGTCTTGTCCGCGCGGGGTCCATCATCGAAGTCAAACATATTCCTAATTGAACCGGCCAGTGCATCGAAGGAGCCGGATCCAATCCTGCCTAAACTGAAGTTGTCTTCGATGAAGCGAAGGATGGAGCTCTGATCGGTGACAGTGTTATCGACAAAATTCCGTTTGGCATAGGGCGAAATGACCAGCAGCGGCAAGCGCGGACCGTAGCCGCAGCGCCCCTGGATTCCATTGAGAGATTTTGCCGACGTGCCGCATGAATTCGGTCCGCTGAGTGAATCAGCAATCGTAGCGGACTGGTTCAATATCGGGCCGATCACATGGTCATACCAGCCGTCAGAATCGTCCCAATTGATGATTACCGCGGTTTCCTTCCACTCTTTCGTCTGCTGCAGCCGATTGATCACGTCAACCAGGAACAGTTGTTCGTCGAGCGGCGAGGAGTTATTGGCATGACCGTCCTGCGCACGCCATGCCTTTAGGAAACTCACCGCCGGCATGTTGCCGTGATTCACCGCTGCCCAAAAATCGGCGAGATCGTATTGGTGGTTCGCTTGATCTGTCTGGCCGATCATTGCCACAGCGCTGGGCGGCAGGTGATGGGGATTTGACGTCGAGAGGTAATACTGAAACGGATTGTGATGCGGACTATAAGCAGTCTGCAGGCCATTGCCGATCGTAGCCGTCTTTAGCCCGCATGCTGCAGGTGTGACGCCGGCCGCGGAAGTCGGCGTGAATCCGCCCTGAAACCAACCCCATGTGATCCCCTTTTCGTTGAGCAGATTTCCCACATTGATTCCGCCCATTCCGACTCTCGCTCCAGTTTTGGTGCTGCAGTCGTCGTAGAGCGGATCGGGATCGCCGATTACGGTCGTTCCGGGACCGGCCGTGATCACGTGCCCGTTTGGTCCATCGTCAAGAGTTCCAGCGTGCGCGATCACCGGAAAAGTATTGCCGGAGACGAGGTTCAGAACGCCAGGAGTTGAAGGACCAAAGGTGGTATTGAATGAGTTGTCGTTGAGCGCGAAGTGCTGCGCGTAGTTCCAGAGTCCCGTAACGGTATTGCCATCGTAGTAGCCCATCACAGTGGCGCCGCCGGGGAGGCAGTTGATCCCGCTAGGATTGCCTACCGACTCGGGAAACAAGTCCATCAGGCCATGGTTAAAAGCAGTCTGCTCGTCGGTGTAGTCGTGGTCCTGATCGCAGGTGTAGTTCTGAGCACGATCGAGTCGGAACGGCGCCACCGAGTTCGGGTTGTTGTTCAGCAATCCCGTATTGAGACCGTTTACAGAAGGGGTATCGTCCGCGGCTTTGAAGTTCGGCTCAGTACCACCCGGATTCGCGGCATGAGGATAGCTTCCGAAGTAGTGATCAAATGAGACATTTTCCTGAAAGATCACAACGATGTGCTTAATTGGTGTTTTGGAATTAAAGTCGTCCGCGTCCTTGCCGGGGGCAAAGCCGGTTGCCATAGTGACCAGGCAAGCTGAAGCCAGCAAGGCGGTAATGGTTTTCAGGCGGGATACTGCGCCATTCGGGTTACGCGACACAATTCGCTCCTTAATTTGAATTCCTTGGGAAATCACCGAAGATGCTCCGAAGAAAACGCCCCGCGAGGAGCGTTCCAGCAGTCCGGATCAACCTAAGCGCGAAGTTTTGCTGGGGGATTTCCGAACGATGAACAAAGAATGAAATTCAGGTGGTTCCTTGAAACGTCGCGTAACGGCGGGGATCAAGGGGATGAGTTAAATCTTCAATCGTTGGGACGGATTCTCTTACCAATTCGGCGAGCGCAAATTGCCTGTTCCCGCGCGACCATTGCCGATATTCGAAGACGAAGGTTGGTAGCTGGAAGCGAGGTTCCTTTGAGATTTTCCCGGCACAAATAGTTGCCACACGCTAGCTATCGCGCTTCAATAACAAAATTATCCCTAGTCTCCCATTGTGATTCTTCAGCCAGAGGATTGGCTACTCTGACCATCGAGGCTCTGAGGTGTTTGCCGTCGAACACGAACTTCACGTAGTGGTAGTTGGGGAATGTGGATTGCTGGTAACGATCGTCAGGTCCTCTTATTACAAGATGAGGTTTCGCTCCGCCGCCTCCAGAAATTAAGAAATCGACTCCCTGCTCCTTGAATCGCTCGTAATTGTGAATGTGTCCGGCGATGACGATGAATTGAGCTCGCAAGTTCCTGGCTTTCTCTTCCAGGTGGTGTGCAAACGCAATCTCATTCTCCTGCGGAGTGTGACCTGGATCCATCGGCAAATCCGCAATGGGGGGATGGTGCTGAACTACAAATACGAACTGTGTGTCTGCGGGTAAACTCGCGATCTGCTGATCAAACCAACGTCTTTGCTCGCTACCCTCAGTCAGCGAAGCATTGCTGTCAAGGCAAATGAAAAACGCGCTCCTGAATGAAACTGAGTACCAGCGCTTTCCACTCAACTGCGGGAAAGTTGCCCACCAATTCGCCAGACCAAGGTCCTCTCCACCCTTGAGTTCATGGTTGCCGAGAGCCGGATATAAATGGATGTGGTGGTCGCGCCAGATTCTTGTTTCCTCGCGAAAGACTGCGTAGTCATGAGCATCCGATCCCGTGTAGGGCAGATCTCCGGAGAGCAGAAGCACATCGGGATTCTCATCGGCAATCTTCTGCACGAGCCAGCGTCGAACCTGGGGATTGACGGCAATAACATTTGCGGGATCGGTAAAACGCGTGTCGCCATACGCGACAACCGTCCACCCAGAGTGCGGTTCATCATCGATTTGTGAAAACGTCGGAGCGGCCGGTTTGTCTTTCGCTCCGGCGCGCAAGTCGGGTTGGAGAAGAGCACAGGCCAGTGCGGCGGAAACAATAACCACCGCAGATGTAATTTTTGAGTGAAATGGCAGCAAGTTCATAAGAACAAGACTCCGCTGCGGCGATAAGAGCCGCAGCGGAGCTTTAGAGCTTACGCTTACTTCTCAAATGTAGGTGTCCAGCGCAGCCCAGCACTGATAGTCGGATGATAGTACTCGCGCTGAATCGGATAAATCGGGCTTCCTTGATAAAAGCCGAATACTTCGTTGGTCAAATTCAAACCAGAAATAATCGCCGAAAAACCCTTGGCCAAGCGAAAACTGCCTTGCGCATCGATTTGCGTGTGCGAATAGAGGTACTGGTCTCCATTCGGCCCGCTTTTCCCCAGGGCTGCTCCATCACTGAACTTATAGCTGAAGATATTGGCGTCATTGTAGGAAATACCTACGCGCATCGACAGGCGTCCGCGGTCATACGTTGGACTGACGTTGAAGGTATGCGGCGCCTGGCGAAGCAGTGCAGGATGGTCGGACCTTCCCGGCACATTGTCCGCCCTGGATGTTGTGTAGCCGTAGTTCGCAGCAATGCCTAGGCCGCTCCAGGCGCCCGGGAGAAATCCAAGATGCTGTTGATACGCCACTTCAAAACCCGCCAGCCAGGCGCTGGATCCGTTCACCGACTGCGTTTGATCGAAGCCAGCGAAGGTGCCCGATGTTATTGGAGTTGTTACCGAATAGATCGGATCTGAGATGTCTTTGTAAAAAAAGCCGGCCTGCAGAATTCCGAGCGGTTTCAGGTAATGCTCATAGAGCAGATCGAAATTGTTAGCGTGTGTAGGCTTCAAATCGGGATTACCGACACTGATGGAATTGCGGCGGTCGTCTTCGGTAAAGAAAGGCGGTAAATCGGAGAAGTTCGGCCTCGCAATACCCCGTCCGTAAGCCAAGCGAATGCCCGATTCGCTGTTGATCGCGTAGCGCAGCTGTGCGCTCGGGAGTGGATCAACGTAGGAAGCATTCTTCGTCAGAGGCGTCGTCGAGCTGTAGTTGCCACTAGTGTCAAAGGTGACGTGATATCCGAGCACGTTCTCCTGCGTACCTTCGAACCGCAAACCGGTCTGCAGGTGAAAGCGTCCGATATCGATGGTATTCATGAGATAACCCGCCGAGACGCGCTCAATGATATTGAAGTTGTTCGGGTCGGTTCGCTGCTTACTGCGATTCACATTCAGCGTGAACAGTCCCGGATTGGACGCAAAAAATTGGTTGACCTTGTTGTAGTCCACCAGTGGACCGAGAGTGTAGCTCTTGTCGTAGTAATCGCTGTTTGTGAAACTGCTCTGGAACGTTGCGATTGTCGGAGCCGTGGCCCCGGTAAAGTCGTAAAACTGATAGCTGGCGTCTTCGAATTTATGCGCGTTGCGAACTTTTGCGCCAAACTCAAAGGTCGCGAAGTGGCGGAGTAGCGAGTAGTTGCGGCCATAGGCAGCACTTGCTTCGAGATTAAGCTGCGGACTGTAAGACTTATTGTTGTCGCGATCCTGCAGCTGGTACTGCGCCGGATCATAGATATTCACGCCGTTCTGAACTGGGAACTTCGGACGATTCGGGTTGCCGAGATCCACTCCGAATTGCACATTGTTGATCGGAGCGTTGGGATCGTTGCCGCCGAAGTCAGCTGATGAGTAGCCCTTATCTTCCTGCGCCGACCGCGCCGCAGCCATATCCCATGAAAACCACGACTTGGAGAACACGTGATGGCCGCCTGCCGACAGACTCCCAATTACTTCCACTGGCCGGCGGATTTGGGCGCCTGCAGTCATATTTCCATCTGTGCCTCCTTGAAATGGAGAGACGAAGGAGTTGATGGTCGGCGTATAAACCCAGCGATCACCAAAGTTATTGAAATGCGAATAGAGTGTGTGCAGGTAGAGATTTGATCCTTCCGACAACTTGTAATCAAGACCTCCAGTAAAACCCCAGCGCTCACGGTAATAGCGATACTCGCGAAGATCCATTGTGTTGTACGTTGCGACCGCCGGGCCCGGCGCTCCGCAGGAAATTGAATCGCAAACTGCAGGTTCTATATCGTCGATGCCGCGTCCATTCCAGTCGTACGTGCCACCGAAGAGCACGCCAAGTTTTTTGCCTGCGCCAAATCGCTGACCGAGTGTTCCGTCGAAAGTGCGCGAACCCCGTCCCCCGATGATCGTGTTGTATCCGCCGAGCCCTTCGAGAATGACCGTGGGACGCTCCCCTGCGGTCTTGGTCACGAGGTTCACTGAACCGCCAATCGCATCGCCATCTTGATTCGCTGACAGGGTCTTGTTAATTTCGACAGACTCCACCAGATCGGCCGGCATGATGTCGAGCTTGATTTGACGTGCGCCTGGCTCCGGCGAGGCTAGTGTTATTCCATTGACCGTCACATTGCTTAGTCGCGGTTCGGTTCCGCGAATTTGCACATACTTGCCTTCCCCCTCGTCCCGTTCCAGCGTCACACTAGGCAAACGACCGAGGGCATCCGCAATGTTGGTATTAGGAAGGCTGGTGATCACCTCGGCGGGGAGGACCTGCAGAATATTTTCCGAAGTGCGCTCGCGATTGATGGCTTCTGCTTCTCCGTGCGGTCGTTCCGCGCTTACGGTGATTTGTTCACTCTGACTGGCGACCTTCAGCACCGCATCAACCCGGGAGCCTGAACCTGCAGCGACATTCACTTCGGTGGTGAACGGCGCGAATCCTTCGTAGGAAATCTTTAACGTGTAAGTCCCGGGAAGAAGGTTTTTAATAATGAAGCCACCGGTTCCGTTTGACGCAACAAAAACCTCCTTGGGCAGCAATTCGACTTGCGCTCCCTGAAGCACTGCTCCGCCTGCGTCGAGCACCGTCCCCGCGACCCAACCTGGAGTAGTTTGGGACATTGCAAAGTTTGAGACAACGAGCGCTAGAGCAAAGAGAAGAGTTTCCGCGCAAAGTAACTTTCGAGGGAATGGCATGAGGGGCCTCCTGAGGTCATAAATTGAGGTGGGGCTGAGTGCGAAGTCGGCAGTTGCGCACTCAACAAAATGTCAGACGCAAGACTAGGAAGGTTTTGTTTAAGGACAATGAAGTTTGAATGAAGAGTAGGTTACGGCGGGCAACAGCCGCGCCGGCTCTGTTCTCGTGGTGGCGGGTTGGCACTGCCGATCTCCGGCAGTCTAGTTCTGTATCAAGCCATAGACGGTAAGCTGGTCTCCGCCCCCAACGTAAACCTTTCCGTTCACCACCACCGGCACGGTGAACTTCACCAGAGCGCCTGCCTGGTCGCGGCCTGCCATCTGCGTACTGTTGTAGAGCTCGTGAGAAAGGTCGTTGGCGTCATACGCATGTAAGACGGCAGCATCGCTGAGCTGATGATCGACCTGCAGTGTCCACACGATGCCATTAGAATTCCCATTCGCGGAAATCACCGGCGTGCTGCCGGGATATCCGAGTATTTGGCCCGTATCCGACGAGAGCGTGAGATGTCCCGCATTGACGGTGTAGCACTTTAGACTGTCGCGCACCGCACTCACATACACCTTGTTCCCAAGCGCGGCAGGTGTGCTGAAGATTCCGCCACCGAGTTGGATTGTTTGCAGGATCTGGCTGTCGTCGCCGGCGTGTAAGTGGCCCATGTTATCGCGGTCAACAATGTAGAGCTTGCCTTCCTTGTTGCTGGCAAGCAGCAGATGCGATGGCGCGTCGGGCTGATCCGGAAGGAGCACCACGCCTCCGGCTCCGAGATCATGGTCTAGCTGGTTGAGCGTTTGCTGGTCGAAAGGCGTGAAGTAGTCCAGAACATTAAAGGTGCTGCCCGAGGGCTGCAGCTTCACGGCGCTGTCGCCATAATCGCGCCCTCCGCCGGCCGCGTCAAAGTCGCCGTTGGCAACTTGAACGTAGATGTTGCCGCCGCTGTCCGCCGCCGGTCCTCCGCCTGCCTGCCATACGCTGCCGCCAGCGCCGTCGGCATCGGGAGTGTATTCCAAAACTTGCTTCAAGTTATGCGCATCGTAGCCAAGGATCCAGCCATTAAACGGGTCGAAGTCGCCGTGCGAGCCAAAGGCCACGTACACGGTGTTGCCCGAGAGCAGAAGAGCCGCGCGCTGCAGATTAATCAGCGGATCGAAGACGACGTTCCCATTCCCGTCGTTCCGCGCTCCCGAACCCGGGACCGATGCCTGAATTGTTACTGGACCGCCGAATTTTTCGTCGCCGGTGGCGACGTCGAGCGCGTGCAGACGCTGAACGAAGTTGCCGTTTTCTTTTGTCTTGGTGACTACATAGAGCGTTCCAGAAGCGGCATCGATCACTGGCGTTCCGGTGATGCCGATTTCAGGAGCAATGTCTTCGTAAAGCTGGGGCAAGTCAGCGTCAGAGACAGTCGTGATGCCGGCGGACGGATTGATGAAACTGCGTTGCCATAAAGGCGTAAGGCTGCCACCGTCGGCGTCGAAGGCATACACGCTGTCATGCTCGGTGGCCGCATAAACCACGTTCTTAGGTCCCTTTCCGGGAATCGAAACACCGGAGAGATACAGCGGCTGGGCATATAGCTGGCCATCGACGGCAAAGGCAAAGAGTTTCCCAAATTGGTTTGAGTTTACGTTTGCCGGGGTGAGGACGGTCTCGCTTGTGTTTGCACCGGTGCGGCCGGCGTCATAGTGATGAGTAAGGACATCCACCAGCGCACCCGGTCCCGGCGGTGGTCCTGGCACAGGCGGCGGAGGTGGAGGCGGCTGTCCAGGACCAGGAGGTGGAGCATCAGGGACTTTCCCGGTCTGAGGCGGCGTTGTGCTTCCACATCCAGCGAACAGAAGAGCAATAGACAAAAGAAGACTAAGGCGAACAGAGTTGCGAAGAAAAGCGGGGCCCAACATCGATCTTGCTCCAATTTGTTCTATTTTGAAACTTTGGAACCAGCAACGTTGGCCCGAGTTGCACGCCAGAGCACCACGTTAGCACCAAGAATCTGAGAATCCGTGGGAGGAGAAGGATCCGCGGTTCGAATCGATGCGGACTCGCGCTTTTCTTTGCAGGAGTCCGGCACTCCCTTCGGCTGCAATGCGTAGCTGAGCGCCATGCCTTCGACCAGCCCAACTCCGATCGAGATCGGAAAGGCGACTGCAAGTCCGGCACTATATCAATTCCCGCAAGCAAGAGGACATTGGCAATGTTGAAGATGAAGCCGCCGATGGCGGCGTACCACAGGTTGCTTGCCCCTGCCGAGTGCACGTTGGCCAGGAATGCCGTATCTCCTCCAGATAGGGAGCCCATGGTGAAGGCCAGCAGCAGCGAAATGAGGAAGATTCCAAAAGCGTAGTCCCAGTAATAGAGCTCAAAGCAGTAATTGTGCGTGAGTTTGAAGGTATTGGCGAACGATCGCCAGCAGGTGGTGCTGATGATCGTCATCAGGAGCGCCGCGGCGAAGGTGGCGGGCACAAACATTTTTGTGGGCCCTCGAGAAAATGGAGCTCTGAGCGGAAGATACTCTGACAGCTTGTGCTTCCAGGGCGATTCGCAACGCTATCGACGCCCACTCATCGAAGGGCAGGAACGGTGTGGTCCCGTTATTCGTTAAGGCCGATCAAGCTCAGTTCGAAAGTTTCTTACATTCCCTTGCCCGCGCCGAAGGCGAGCCTGACTCCCGTCGTGAACAAAAGATCGTTGCCTTTAAGTCCATTCAGCGGATTCGTGATGTAGCGGTCGCTGGCGTCAACCTGCCAGCTCAGAACCTTGCTGATTTTTGTGATGGCAGCGGTGTCGAAGACCATGCGGTAGTCTCCAAGGCTGCTCAGATCGGGATAAAACTCGAGACGCTCTTTGATGGAAAAAACGCTTGAGAGTTTGTGATCGAGTGATTCGCCGACCAGCGCTTCGCCAAGCCGGCGTGTGAGTGTCGTGTAGTACTCCTGGTTTAATGACCCTCCGCCAAAGACGTCGAAGTTCGTGGCATCGGTCTTCACTACGTGGTAGCCCAAACCGCCGCCAAGCACGTTTCGCAAGTCGAGGTCCTGGAAGCGATCATGGTCGAAATCGGTGAAGGCGAAGGCGAAGGTCCGATCGCTCAAATTGAAATCAAAACGCAGGCCAGCATGGATGGCGCTGGCGGTGGTCAACGAGACCCCATTCGTATTGGTGGTGGAGTAGATGGAGTTAATAAATGCGCCGGCTTTGGTGCGATCGGTGAGCCGTGTTGCTGTGGCGCCAATGGTGAAGTTGCTGGTGTCGGCGTTGCCGCGCGCGAGGCTCAGACCCGAATCGAGAAAGCCGCCCCAGGCACCCATAGCGTGCTGTTCCGATTCGGAGCGTACGATCTTGATCTCGCTTTTATCAACGCTCACGGTGCCGGCCTGGCTAGTTTGAATTTGCAGCTTGTCGTCCTGCATGGTAACCGGACCGTTGACGGTCGCTCCCGTTTTGGGCGTCACATATAGCGGCTTGTCCGACGACACAGACTGGATGGCATCCCACTTGATGGTCAAGTCTCCGGCATAGTCGGTCTTGAGGTTCACGTGCGCCGCGTCGGCGGTGGTGATGGTGCCGGTCAGATGGTCGCCGTTCTTGAGCGTTACTTGATCGGCTAAGACGAAGGCGGAGACGAGAATTGGCCAGAGGATGACGAAGCAAGGGCGCGCAGACATGATGGACCTCTCACAGTCACTGTAAGTAGCTGAGTTGCGGAAAGCGGACTGTGAGTTGCACCAAACAGGAGCAGGGTTCCCTGCTGGTTTCAGACGCTCGAAGCCGGCGGCTGCGCCGGCTTCGAGTGCTTTTTATTTAGTTGTGATCGTCGTCGAGACTGCCGCTATATCCTCCGGTGTAGTTCTTACCGCCGCCTCCCCGAGCGCCACCAATTACATATTGCTTGTAGTTCTCCGGTGTGCCGGCCTTGTCGTTGTTGCGGTAGTTGGTGAGGTCGGCATCGTCGATGGGTTTTACTCCGACCGCATTGTAGTTAGTGGTGAAGTTCGTGTACACGGCGGCCGCCCACTGCCAACCCATGTGCAGCTTCGTGCTGTCGCTGGCGAAGTATCCGCACCAGGTTACCGGCTTCACATTTCCGGGCAGTCCTGGTGATGGTACCGGGTACGCCAGACCGCTGAGGAAGAGCTTGTCATCGTCGTCCTCTCCCGCCGGGAGCGTGCTCTGCCACAGGTTGTTGACTGTGTCGAAGCTCGTGCTCGCCGACCTTGCGGTGGGATCAATGATGATCTCCGCGTCGGGAACGGGCACAGGAGTGCCGCTCCCAATCTGAATGGTCTGGTTATAGAAGGTCACATGCATTAGCGCAGTCAGCCTCCGGTCGAAATCATCACGAGGCTGGAAAACGCTGCTGAACCAAATGTATCGGCCGGCAGCGATCGGTATACCGTTGAACGGCGCCTTTAAACAGACCTGCGAGGTGCTCACCGGTGCAGTGACCATGAGGTTGGTAGCGGTCGTGTCTGTCTTATTGTCACTGGCGAGATGGAACGTGTCTCCACCATAGGACGCAGTCAGAAACCGTCCGTTAGGAACAACCGGGCTCACCGTCACGCTGCACGTTCCTGTTGCGTCTAGAGTGCAGTTTGTACTGCTGAACATATCAGTGACTTCAGTCGACTGCAGCGTAATGGTGCCGGTGGGAACGATCGCGGATCCATTGGGGTCGGAATCGCGGACGCTCACCTTCACCGTCACGTTCGAGTAAATGGGAACCGTGTTCGCGGGAAGGAATGTGACGGTCAGCGAAGTCATCCGCTTACCAACCACTTGTGTGATCTGGTTGCCAGCGATGCTCCCGTTGAAGTTGCCCACGTCGGTATAGGAAGCAGTGATTGCGTGAGTACCGGGCGCAAGGGGATTCGTCACCGCATTCTGACAGCTTGCCTGGTTATTAAGCGCAACTGCGGAACACACGGGAACGCTGCTGCCATCGCTGTAGAAGGCAACGATGCCCTCGCTCACTGCGACCCCCGAAGCGGAGGTAACAGTTGCGCTGAATGTAACTTGGGCGTTGTAATCCGATGGATTGGGTGACGTCGTGAGCGCGGTCATCGTATTGGTTCTATAGATGACGTCGGTCACTGGGCCGCTGGTGTTGTTGTAGTTGCCCGTTGTATCGGTGAACGTCCAGCTATCGTTATAGTTTCCGGCCGGGGTATGCGTAGTACTGGTGAGACTCAGCTCCGAGCTGAGGTCAACGCCTCCGACGCCCGTAGCGGTACCTGTGGCCGTGTGGGCTTTGCCGTCGTAACTGACGTTGTATCCGACCACTTTGATCGCCGCAGTTCCCTTGTTGATGGAGAACGACTGTGGCAGGTTGGCGGCAGGATTGTAGTTGTTATTCCCGGATTGGGACGCGGTGACCGTGCAGCTGCCTGCGCCGGTGAGGTGCAGCATGCTGCCACTCACTGTGCAGTTTCCGCTGGCCGTGTAGCTGACCGGCAGGTTGGAGCTGGCCAAGGCGATGAGCGTAAAGTCAGGATCGCCAAAGGTATGCGTCGCCAACGGCGGGAAGCTGATCGTCTGATTCAGCTTCCGGAGTGTCGATGGGGCTATGGAGAAGCTCTGCGACACACTTGCCGGAGCATAGGTATTGTTCCCGCCCTGCGTTGCCGTGACGGTGCAATTGCCTTGCGACGCGGCGTTCACATTGGTTGGGCTGGTCGCCTGGCCCATCACGTTGCAAGTTCCGGACGTTGAGAAGCTCACCGGCAATCCGGAGGAAGCGCTCGCGGTCACGGGGACGGTGTCGCCCACCTTGGCAGTCGCCAGAGGACCAAAGTTGATGGTCTGCGTCAGCAGCGCCGGCACCGACGGCGGGCTCTGCCGCGAGGTTGTGCTGTTCGGGTCGGTGACGTTGGTCGAAATGGTGTAAGCCACCTTGGTTGCGCCCGAAGGTTGAGTGTCAAGGAACGTCGTCGCCGGCGGATTGCCGGTGACAGTGCCGATTGCAACCGGCGTGCCACCGTTATCGGAACGGTAGATGGTGTATTGAGTGACGACGCCGAACGCCGGCGGAGTCCAATTCACTTGGACTGCTGGAGCTCCCGCTGCTGATAGTGTCGGCGCAGCTGTTGGAGCTTCCGGCGGACGCACTACGGAGTTCGCGGTTTCGTAGCTCATCTCGTCGATGACCACGCCTCCGCTTCCAAGTGCCGCCCCGCCTTCGCCGTTCACGGCGCTGGTACCGCCGCTGCCGAGAGCAATGTTTCCGCCGCTGCCAAGCGCAAGAGTACCGCCGCTGCCCAAGGCGACATTCCCCCCGCTTCCCAGCGTGACGTTGCCGCCTGAGCCGAGAGCAAGAGTTCCGCCGCTGCCCAGCGTCACATTGCCACCGCTTCCCAGCGACACATTGCCGCCTGAACCCAGCGTGATATTACCGCCGCTTCCCAAAATGGTATTGCCGCCGCTGCCCAGGGTGACTGTCCCACCGCTCCCTAGAGTGACGTTACCGCCGGAACCGAGAGCAACCGTTCCGCCGCTACCCAGGGTCACGTTGCCACCGGAACCAAGCGTCACGTTGCCACCGCTGCCGAGCGTGACTGTGCCGCCGCTGCCCATAGCGATAGTGCCACCGCTGCCGAGCGTGACTGTACCGCCGCTGCCTAACGTCACCGTGCCGCCGCTCCCCATGGTGATGGTTCCGCCGCTGCCCAGAGTGACGTTGCCACCCGAGCCAAGCGCAATGGTTCCGCCGCTGCCCAGGACGATACTGCCGCCGGCGCCAAGGACGATCGAATCGCCTGCCGAGCCGGTGTAGCTGCCGCCCGCGCCAAGGACGATATTCCCGCCGCTGGCGAGCGTTACGTTCCCGCCGGAACCGAGTGTCACATTGCCGCCGCTGCCCAGGATGATGGTGCCGCCGCTTCCCAAAGTGATATTGCCACCCGAGCCCAGCGCTACCGTGCCGCCGCTGCCCAGTGTCACGTTTCCGCCGGAACCGAGCGTTACGTTGCCGCCGCTGCCCAGCGTGATCGTGCCGCCGCTACCCAGCGTGACAGTTCCACCGCTGCCCAACGTGACATTGCCGCCGGAGCCGAGCGTCGCACTGCCGCCGCTTCCGAGGGTTACGTTTCCGCCCTGGGCCAAGGCTGCGTCGCCGCCGCTGCCGAGAGTTACTGTTCCGCCGCTTCCCAAAGTGACATTCCCGCCGGACCCGAGCGTGATATTGCCACCGCTGCCCATGGTGATGGTTCCACCGCTGCCCAGGGTGACGGTTCCGCCACTTCCCAAAATGACATTCCCGCCAGATCCCATGGTGATCGTGCCACCGCTGCCCATCACCACCGTGCCTCCGCTGCCCAGCGTAATGTTGCCACCGCTGCCCAGAGTGACAGTTCCGCCGCTGCCAAGAGTCACGTTCCCACCGCTGCCCAAGGTGACGTTCCCGCCTGCGCCGAGCACGATGGTTCCACCGCTGCCGTCGAGGGTGTAGTTGCCGCCCGCGCCGAGCACGACGGTGCCACCACTACCCAGCAGAATGGTGCCGCCACCGCCGAGAATCACGTTCCCACCGCTGCCCAGGGTGACGTTGCCGCCGCTGCCAAGGGTGATGGTCCCGCCGCTCGCTCCCAAAATGAAACCGCCGCTCCCGAGAATGATGTTGCCGCCGCTTCCCATGGCGATGGTCCCGCCGCTGCCGAGTGTCACTGTGCCGCCGCTGCCAAGGGTGACGTTACCGCCGCTGCCCAGGGAGATAGTCCCACCGCTGCTCAAGGTAGCGCGACCGCCGCTGCCCATCGTCACATTGCCGCCGCTTCCGAGCGCAACTGTGCCGCCGCTGCCAAGGGTGACATTTCCACCCGCTCCTACGTTCAGCTCGCTGCCGATGTTTCCAAACGCCAGCACATCGGCGAGCTCGACAAAGTCGCCGCTGGTCGCGCCAACCTGACGAAGATCCATGTTTGCCCAGTCGTTGAAGCCGCGCATGGTGGTGTTGAGCTGGCCGTCGTAATTGACGTCCTGCCCGTTAGTCCAACCAAGCGGCGCGCTGCCGTCAACCGGACCATCAACGCGGAACATGGCGGTGCCCGGCACAACAGCGCTGCCATCGCAATGACGCGTTGCCGGAGCGACATTAGGATTGCTTGCCGCGGGGACGTACCAGCTGGACGTCGGGAATATCGGAGTGCCGAAGTTCGCAACCGACCCGGCCTGGCTTTCGTCAATCGTCGGCAGTTGCTGGTTCGAGAGTTCGAGCGCGTGGTTCGGCCCCAGAAGATCGATCTGGAACATGTAGTTCATCACGCTCTGGTAATTCGGCTTGCAATTCGCTTCGATGGTGCGAACGTAGCTGTTGGGCGTGTCGTAATACGTTCCGCCGTGGGTGAGGCCCAGCGTGTGTCCGATTTCATGCGCCAGCGTGCCGACCTGCACATTCACGCGTTTGCTCATGTCCTGGTTGGGAGCCGTTTCCCATTTGCCCAGACTCACCACCGTGTCGGAGCCGCCCAAGTCGGAGAAGCCGGAGATACTGCTGATCGTTCCCGAAGTGACACCAAGTACCGGTTCCGGCATGGTGTTATTGGGATAGGTCCAATTCGGGACTCCCGATGTCGCGATCGTCATCGTCGTCGAGCTGCCGCACGCGGTAACGTTGTACACGCCATTCAGGGACGGATTGCCCAGAGCGCCGGTGATCGAAATACGGCCCGGGCAGGCAAGCACGCCATTGCCGCGGTCCGCGGTTGTGATGGTACCGACGTTGTTGTTAACGACGATGGACGTCAGCGTTCCCCAGGTGGTGTTCCATTGTGGGATCGCCACCGAGTTGGCCATGAGTACATAGTGGTAGCTGTCCTTCGCGCCGAACCGGAAACGCGGAGAACAGTCGCCGCCGGAGCCGCAGGCGACAGGGTCCTTCGGCCACACTTTGAATATTTCGACTCCGAGCTTCCAGCTCGCCACGCCAAACTCACCCGGGAACTGGCAGAGCTGGCCGGGCGCATCGGTGCAGGTTTCCTCCTGAATCGCATTGCCCAGCATGAAGTGCGCAGCGATGCCGTGATTGGCATAGAGCTGCTGCAGCATGGGAATCGGGTCGTGCCCCTGGGCGTCCACGGTCGGGAGTTCAGAACGTCCTTTGACCGTGTCGCAGGTGCCGTCCGACCGTACTACCGTGCACATGTAATCCATCTGCACGAAGAGGTCTTTCTGTCCGTGGGCGGCGCCGGGAAGCGGGATCCACTGGCCGAACTTGGCGTCGTAATAGCCAGGCTGTCCGGCATGGAAATCTCCCGCGGGAGGACCTGTCTTCCAGGCGTCGAGGATTCCATCGTTGTCAGTGTTGTTAACGGGTGTGCTGAGAATGATACCGGCCCACGCGCCAGGCGCGAGATTCGCGCCGTATTGGCTGCCGCTCAGGAGCGGCACTGTTGAAGTGGCTGTGCTCCACGTGGAGTTGGAAGTATAGATGTTGGTTGCGCGCGCCTGCATTGCACCGCCTGAACTGGCGGCATCGTAGAAGCCTTGTACGATCTGCAACGCAGGGGTGGTCGGAGCCGCAGCGCCGTCGTACAGAACGACAGCTTTGAGCGGGAAGTTCGGTGAGATCACGCGATAGATCACGACCAGGGTCGCGCCCTCGGTAACTGGAAGAGCGTTGCCGCCGTCAGGCAGCTTGACCGTGTGCGATCCGGTGGCCACGCGAATGCCGTTGGTGACTGCGAAATATGGCAGCACATCGGCGCGATAAGCGCGCATGGTCCCGTTGAAGTTGCCGTCGCTGTACTGCAAGTCCTTTCCAAGCTGCTGGCCCGAAATGGAGTAGCCGCGGAAGGTGCCTGCGTTCCCTGTCGGGGCAGGCGTGTTCTCCAGAGTTTCCCAATAAAGGAATGCGCCGACGATATCGGCCCCGTCGGGAACTCCGTTTACAGAATCCTGGCCGGCGGTGGGAATGGAAATGTTTCCTGTTGCCACGCCGTTTTGGCCGGTGCCGCGCAACGTTACGCTGCCGGTTGAATAGTCACCGGTGACGAGATAGTTATTCATCAACGAAAGCGGATTCGAACCGCTGCTAGGGGTAACGGTGAATCCGAGGACAGGCGGGTTAGCTTCGGCAAGCGTATTCCGGTCGGCTGGCGTGACGCTTTGGCCGATTAGGACATTGCGCAACGTGACCAGTGCTCCGGGAGGACCGGCTAACGGGATTGCATACCCGCCGGCTGCAGGATCGGAGTAGATCGTAAGGCCGATGAGATCTCCCGCGACCACCGGAATGGGAGCTTCGTTGAAGGTGGTGAGGCTGGCCTGGTCGGTGAAGAACGGTCCGTTGAATTTCTGCAGGAGGATCGGGCGGGGGTCATGAATCTGCCCTTGCGCCACTGCCATCAGGCCCGAAGACGTGGAGCGGAAAATCTTCAATTGCACGCCGGCAGGAATGAACGGTTTGCCGTTGTTGAATTGTCCTCCAGAAAACTCCATCTGCCAGCTGGTGATCCAGCCGTTCTGCGATGAAGCGTAGGGAGTGACGTGGGTGTCGGTATAGTTCGGCCCTCCGCCGGAGCTTAGACCGCTTTGCTCGGTCACTGGCAGCGCAACAGGAGTCGCGGCGTTCACTGTCAGAGTGCCGGTGGCGAAGACAAATACATAATTGGATGGAGCTGTAAGCGTCCCTTGGGCTGCGGAGATCGCATAGATGCCCGGCGGCGTGTGCGAGTCCACCACGGTTGACAGAGCCGGTGTCCCGGAAACGATGCTCGGCGTGTCGCTATTGAGGAAGCCGTTGATCGTCGCTGTCAACTGCGGCACCGGATCGCCGTAATTCATGCTCACGTTGGTAGGAACGACCGTAAGCACGGC
>JAFAUE010000184.1 GCA_019243475.1 Acidobacteriota bacterium
GTTCGAATGCATCGACAGACCGATACCAAACGTGTGACAGATTTTGCCGAGATGCTGCACTTGCTGAATTCCACCCCAATAGTGCGGGTCGCATAAAACGATCTGGACGGCATCGCGACTAATCGCTTCCGGCAGGTCAGCGAACGACGTCACAGCCACGTTGCTGGCGAGAGGCATCTCGACGGCGGCAGCGAGCAGCTTTTTGCGTACTTCGGCCATTCCCGTCAACCCGGCGGCAGGATCTTCCAGATATCCGCCATTCCCCAGTTCATCGCGCAGGGCCTCGCCAATTTTTACGGAAGTGTCTACAGACCAGGCGCAGTTAGGATCGAGGCGGATCGGTACCGATTTTCCAAAATGGGAGTACAGGTGGCGCACGGTTTCGATCTCCAGACCCGGATCAAGCACGCCTGCCTTGAGCTTGATTTCGCGGAAACCATAGGTATCGAACATCTGTTGGACTTGTTTGACTAACGCCTGAGGAGTCAGCGCCTCGCCGTATTGATCTTGCCGAGCGTCGCCGGCTTCGCCGCCGCCTCCAGTGTGCTTGTAGAAGGCATACGCTGAGAACGGCACTTCGCTGCGCGCGCGACCGCCGAGCAGATCACAAACGGGTACGCGAACAGACTTGCCGATCAAGTCAAGGCATGCAATCTCAATCGCCGAATAAAGGCGGGCAGCTTCGTCCAATGGATTCTCGCCGGGCACGTGGTAAGTCTGTGATCGATCTAGATTCTCGGCTGGCGCATCCGCCTCGACCATTGGCAGCAGCCTGCCTGCGAGCCGGTAAGCGTCCCCTCCGATGACCTGACGCCGCAGGTTTTGAAAAGCCTGGGCGATGCCATCCCCGCCATGCGTCTCGCTGATCCCGGTAACGCCATCCTCGCTTTCGAGTTCCACAATGGTTCGGAGCGCGTAGGGAGCATGCAACCCATAGGAGCTCCGCAGCGGCGGATCGGCGATTGCGATGGAATGTACCTTCATCTCAACGATGCGCACGGATGCTCCTGAGTGAAGACGAGGGCGAGCGCTCTAGGACTGCGTGGCGCGCATCGCTTCAATGCGCTTCTGCATATCTTCCAGCGTGATTCCTTTTGTCTCTGGATAGACAAAGAGGACCACGAAGAACTGCACGACCATCATGATGGAAAAGAAGATGAATGGATAAGCGCCGGAGCGCGCAGCCATGTGGGGGAAGATGCCGGAAATCAGCGCGTTCATGACCCAATGAGTTGTGCTGCCCAAACTTTGCCCTTTCGCTCGTACCACATTGGGAAACACTTCGCTGATATACACCCAAATCACAGCCCCTTGCGAGGCGGCGAAGAACGCGATGAATCCCACGAGCAGCCATACCAGCAGGTCCTCATGCTGGTGCATAGCAAAAATTGCGGAGACACCGGCAAGACACATGGCCGTCCCCACCGAACCGATCAGCAGCAGAGTTTTGCGGCCGACACGATCGATCACCGACATGGCGATCATGGTGAAGAGCAGATTCGTCGCGCCGATAGCAACCGCCTGAAGATTGCTCGATACTTTTCCAAAGCCCGCGCGCAGAAAGATGTCGTTAAGGTAGTAGAGAATCGCGTTGATTCCGGATAGCTGATTGAAAGCCCCAATCGAAATTGCCAGAAATACTGGTAATGCGTATCGCGCCTGAAACAGGCGTTCTTTGCCAAGCGACTTCGCCTGCGCAATAGAGTCCACGATCTCGCGCAGCCGTTGCTCGTAATTTTCTTCGCCGATGAGTTGCAGCACAGACCGAGATTCTTCTACACGCCCAACTTCGGCCAGCCAACGTGGGCTGCGCGGAATGCCAAACAGCATGACAAAGAACAGGAACGCGGGGATGGCGGAGACGCCCAGCTCCCAGCGCCATTCCGAGGCACCCATGCCACCCAATCCAATGAGGTAATTTGAGAGATAGGCCAGCAGAATTCCGAAAACGATGTTGAACTGAAAGAATCCCACGAGGCGTCCGCGCCACGCTGCCGGCGAGATCTCCGCGATGTACATCGGGCCAAGCACGGACGAGCCCCCAATACCGAGTCCGCCGATAAATCGAAACACGACCAGCGCCGACCAACTCCACGCGAAGGCGCAACCGACGGCCGATATCACATAGAGCACCGCCATGATGCGCAGACTGTCGCGTCGTCCGAGCCGATCTCCGGGAAAAGCCGCCAGGGCGGCGCCGATGAGCGTTCCTACCAGCGCACTAGCAACCGTGATTCCCAGGGAATCCGGTGTCAGGTGATATTGAGTAGTGAGTCCCTGAGTGGTGCCGGAGATGACCGCCGTGTCAAAGCCGAACAGCAGCCCGCCCAGCGCGGCGACGATCGTGCTCTTGAGCAGCGGTACGCTAAGTCGCATAAAAACGAGTGCACATTGATAACACAACCGCAGAATGGCGGCGAGAAGAATCTCCGGGGCAGGGCAGCGCCAAGAACGGCAATTTTCACGCTGCGATTCTTTTCAGGGCGCGGAAAGCCGGATAGCTTCCCGCAAGCAGCAGGAGCGAATAGACGCTATTGCGCAAGTCAGCGGCAACAATGCTGGCGAGAAATCCGGAGTAAATAAGAAGAGCGAGGATCGTAGTCCATGGATAACCTGGCACGCGATACAGTCGTTCCCGATTCGGTTCTCGTTTGCGCAGCACAAAAATGGAGATGAAGTCCGCGATGTAGTTGATGGCGAAGAAGAATGCCAGTACAGCGATGATCTTGCTGAATCCACCGTACGCGATAAACAGGAGCGCAGCCGCCGTGCTCAGTGCCAGAGCTACGGTCGGCGTCCCGCCACGGTTCACTATGTCAGCATGTCTCAGGATGACCTTGTCGCGCGCCATGGCGTAAAGGATTCGGGAGGTCATCAAGTGGCATGCGTTCATGAAGCTGATCACGGACAAGACGGTGAGCGCGGCGATCACGCGCGTGCCGTTGCCCTTCCAGATCAGATCGGCGGCAGCGCCAAGGGCCATGGGATGTCCCGCAACCGCCCCGATGGGAAGCACGTACACAATCGCTCCTGCGACAGCGATGTAAATCGTGGCAACCGCAATTGCTCCCCCGAACATGGAACGAGGAATGTTGCGCGCCGGGTCCTCAACTTCTTCCGAGAAGTAAATCACTCCTGCCCAGCCGTCATAGGTGTAGATCATCGATTGCATTGCGAGCAGAACCGCAGCGAATAAGGGCCATCCGTGAGGCAATTCAATCCGGGACACAGCGCTGGCGACATCGTGTGGTGCAAAGAGGAAACAGGCAGCCACAATCACCAGAAACGCTATGCCCTTTAGCAGTGTGCTGAATTGCTGAAATCCGCTTCCCCAGCGCACGCCTTGCCACTGCACGGCAGCAAGGAGTATCAGGACGACCGCCCCAATCAGGCGCGCTTTTCCAGCGAATAGGGGAAACAAGAGCCCCAGGTATTCGCCCATCACGACCGCTGCGGCGGCATTGCTTCCGCAACAGGAGAGCCAATCTGTCCAGCCGATGACAAATCCCGGATACTCGCCGAGAGCGTAGCGCGCGAATGTGTAATGTCCACCTGAGGAAGGCAGCATCACGCCAAGTTCAGTGATGTTCATCGCCGCAAGCAGGACGAACAGCGCGCCAAGTATCCACACCCCAAGAAACAGTCCCGGAGTGGGAAGTCGCGCCGCCACATCCCCGGGAGTCCGCAGAATCCCGACTCCAATGGTGTTTCCAACAATGACGGCCACACCGAAGGCAAACCCCAAGATGCGCAGCAGACGACCGCGCTCAATCTTGCCGACAGGAATTTCTACTGCCGATACCAATGAGACTCCAACGAAGTAGGCCTGTTTGTCTCGAAGAAGCGCGGCCATCGTAGCACGCGCATCGGTCCAGCTACGCGATGCCTTGGGGGTGTTTATGTGCCCTCCGCTTAGGTCTCTTCCCTCGCGGTACTAAGTAGTTAACCGGAATACCACCGTAATCCCGCGCACATAGAATTCTGCCCAATTCCAGCAACTTAGGTCGGTTTTCCGAAAGCGGCCGAGGCTTTCGCGAGCTGTCCCCCACGGAGGCTTTGTGCGCTTGCGCATTGGGTTTATTGCTCTTCTGCTCGCAGGATTCCAGGCATTCGCCGCAACCAGCATCACGCCCACGACCACGCTGAGCGCGGAAACCGCCAACAACACCAGCGGCGCTTCTGCCTTCCAAACCTCGACAAACGGCAACGCCGCCCCGGCAAACGTAAGTAAAGTCCCGACCAGTTCCTTGCTCTACGGCGGCTCAAACACAACGATCTACGCGCATTTCATGGCATGGTTCGGTGTGAGTTATCACATCAACATTGGATACAGTTCGCCCGATCCGGCACAGGTAAAAGCCCAAGTCACGGACATGCTGAGCCGCGGAATCGCAGGAGCGATCATCGATTGGTACGGCCAGAAATCGTATGAGAATTCGACTTCACTGCAGATGAAGACCGAAGCCGAATCCCGAAATGGAGCATTCCGTTTTGCCATCATGGAAGATGCGGGCGCCATCAGCAGCTGCGCGAATACCTCGGGCTGCGACGTCACCGGCGCGCTGATCACCGATCTCAACTACATCCAGCAGACCTACATCACGTCGCCGGCTTATATCACCTGGAACGGAAACCCGGTCATCTTCTACTTCGGCGTTGAGCAGTACAGCATCGATTGGACGCGGGTGCGCGCGAGTACTGGCAACAATGTGATTTTTGTCTTCCAGAACGACGGCGGCTTCACGCGCTCGTTCTCCAACGGCGGATTCTCGTGGGTTATGCCGAGCAGCGTCACGTCCAGCGATCCCGCCGCGCTTAGCTACATGAACGACTTTTACAACACGGCGCACAGTTATTCGTCCAAAGTGCCGGTGGGGGCTGCGTACAAGGGCTTCAATGACAGCCTCGCTTCATGGGGATCAGGCCGCCTGATGCAGCAGCAGTGCGGACAAACCTGGCTAGAGACCTTTACCGACGCGAACAGCCACTGGTCTAGCTCGAACCAGCTTGCACTCTTCCAGCTTGTCACCTGGAACGACTACGAAGAAGGCACCGAGATCGAGACAGGCATTGACAACTGCTTCAGCGTCAACGCTTCCGTTTCGGGAAGCGGACTGAACTGGACGATCAGCGGAAACGAGAACACCATCGACCATTACACGGTGTTCATCAGCAGCGACGGTCAGAATCTGATGTCTCTAGGCGATTACCCAGTTGGCACACGGCAGATGAATCTGGGCTCGTTTGGATTCGGAACTGGGAACTACTCGGTGTATGTAAAAGCCGTGGGCAAGCCTTCGATTGTGAATCACATGTCAGCAGCGGCAACTTACACCATTGCAAACGGCCCTGCGGTCGTGCTGAATGTGACGCCAACTTCCGGCATCGCGCCGCTGGCCGTGAGTGCGTCAGCGGCGAATTCCACCGATAACCAGGGCACGATCACCTCCTACTCCATCGACTTCGGCGATGGCACGGTCGCGAATACAGCAAGCGCAAATCATAACTATGCCAACACGGGAAACTACACGATTACTGCTACTGTGACGGATAGCGCTGGCCTCAGCGGTTCGCAATCTGCCGCCGTAAGCGTTACCACGCCGCAGCCGCCAGTCGCCCGGTTGTCTTTGAGTCCCGCAACGGGAAGCGCCCCGCTGGCTGTGACGGCCTCGACTTCCGCCTCCACCGATCCGCAGAACAGCGCTCTGAGTTCGACCATCGACTTCGGTGACGGCACAACCGCGTCAGGACCTTCCGCCACTCACACCTACAACACAACTGGGAGCTATACGGTAAAGGCGACGGTTATCAACGCCTTGCATCTGTCCTCTCAGGCGAGCGCCAGCGTCACCGTGAACGCGGCTCCCACCATCACTGTGTCTCAACCGGCGAACAACGCTAACGTCTATGCACCGATTCACGTGGTTGCGAGTGGGACGGCGCCCAGCGGAGTCGATGCGCTGCAAATCTATCTCGATAACACGCTGGTGTATCAGGCCAATGCCGGTTCGTTCGACACGACAGTCGCGGCAACTCCGGGCAAGCACCTCATCGTCGTGCAGCTTTGGGACAAGCTCGGCAACTATTACAAGTCGCCGGTCAACGTGACCGTCGTTCCGACCTTAGCAACGAGCATGTCGCTGAGCTCTTCGACCATCGCAGCCGGCGGAAGCACCACCGCGACCATCTCCACCACATCAGGCACGATGACCTCATCCACTATCAATTGGGGAGACGGCAGCAGTTCGCCCGGCCCAACTGCGACGCACGTCTACGGCAGTGCTGGAACTTACACCATCAGCGGGTCAGCCACTGACGGAATGAGCACCGTTCAGTCGACAAGCAACCTCGTAGTAGACCCGCTAGCTACAGTCGTCCTGCAAGCGCCGACGCAAGGCACAAATGTTCCACTGCTGATGGAGGTGAAGGGATACGCAAGCTCTCCGATCGGGATTGCCAACATCAGCATTTACATCGATTCGAAGCTTGTGTACCAGACTTCCAGTTCGTCGTCGGTCGATCAATTCTTCAAGACCAAGTCCGGCAGTCACCAGATCACGTTCCAGGCGCAGGATTCTGCAGGGTTCACGTATCAATCGAGCGCCACGGTCAGCGTGAGCACTAACTCCCTTAATTCGTCGAAGGGAAGTTAGGGAGTTCGCAACTGCAGGGGGTGATAACGAATGAAGGCGCGAATCGGCTAGGGTTGGAACAGGAATCAATGCCTCGCGTTGATTGCCACGTCGGCAAACAACCTTTTCTGAGTTCCTGGCATCGAATCGCGATTGGCCCTAGTCCAGGGCTGCCGGGTAACCCAAATGACCCCTATTATTCATTCCTCCGCTCCCGTCATCCATTCTGTTCAGTTTTACAATCACGACGAAGCCCTGATCGCCCGGCTGACGAACATCATCGGTTCCGCGATTGGTGCAGGAAACTCTGTCGTAGTGATTGCCAGTAAAGATCACCGCCTGAAGCTGTTAGCCGCCCTTCACATGCCCAGCGGCAACGTTGAGGAACTGGAGAAGGAGAAACGACTGCATCTGCTCGATGCGGACGAGACCCTCGACCGCTTCATGGTGAAAGGTCTTCCGGACCGTGAGCTTTTTTTCAACACCGTCGGCAAGATTGTGGACACCGCAAAGCAAGCGGCTTGGAATGCGCAGCGAGGCCTGACAGCGTTTGGGGAAATGGTCGCTGTTCTATGGGAGAAGGGCAACTACTCTGGAGCTCTGCAGCTTGAAGCGCTATGGAATGAACTGTTGAACGAGCGTGCATTCCATCTTCACTGCGCATATCCGAAATGGCTGTTTCCGGAAAGGGGCGGCGAGCTGGCGGCAGCAATCTGCGAGAGCCACTCCCACGTCATCGGACAGCCGGCCGCTGCCTGAAACCATTCCAGGTAGATTCCTAAGTCACTGCCAAAAATGGCGGTGCTTCCGCCCTATGCGCTTTCGGTTTCGCGCAGCCTGGCTGCTTTCCCCTTCAATCCGCGCAGATAAAACAGCTTCGCGCGACGCACCCGGCTGGAGCGCAGATGCTCTATCTTGTCGATCACCTTTGAGTTCAGTGGAAAGATACGCTCAACACCCTGTCCGAAACTGACCTTACGGACGGTAATGCTGGCTTGCGGACCACTCTTGTGCGCGATCACTACGCCTTCAAATGCCTGAACACGCTCTTTGTCGCCCTCTTTGATCCTCACTTGCACGCGGACTGTATCGCCGGGTTTCACTTGCGGGAGATCTTTGCGCTGCAGTTTGGCGGCGACTTTGGCCATAATCGGTGAAATCGACATTGGATCTTCCTTCCTAACTTCACCTGCTTCTGCAGGTGTTTTGTTGCGCACCAGACCATTGCGGAATGTTGCGCGCACGTCGCACCGATTGAACCGGGCCACGGTAATTTTGTGAGTAGGCGCGTCCGCAGGTCGAGATTCGGGACGCAGCCTCGATTCCCAGAGGGGCTCCTGCCCTAAAAGGCTCAGTAAATTGTACAGCATACGGGCATCCGCACCAACGGAGATTAGTCGGAGCTAGCCCAAACCATCCCGATTAGCCTCTAATTCTGCCAGTATCTCGGCGTCTTCAGCGCTTAGGGGCGTTTCCTGCAACAGTTCCGGACGACTACGGCGTGTTTTCTGCAATGCTTGTCCGCGACGCCACCGCCGGATTTGCTCATGGTTCCCCGACGAGAGTACCTCCGGAACCATCCACCCGCGAAAATCCGCCGGACGAGTGTAGTGCGGATAGTCGAGCAGACCGCCAGAGTGGCAGGTTGAGTCCGGACCGGGTGGGGGATTCATGACCGAGGAACTGAAACTCTCCTGTCGCGATGAGGCCTCGTTGCCGAGTGCGCCCGGAATCAACCGCGTGACCGCATCCACGATGACGGCGGCCCCGAGCTCGCCGCCGCTGAGAACGAAGTCGCCAATCGAAAGCTCGGAATCGGCGAGATGCTGTGCGACTCGCTCGTCCACGCCTTCATACCTTCCACAAATCAAAACCACGCGCTCGAGTTGTGAAAGTCTCTCAGCCTCACGCTGATGAAAACTCCGTCCCTGCGCGGAGAGCAGTATCACTGACTCGCGCGCGCCAGATAGACGTTGCTCGCGACTTTGCAGGCCAAGCGACTCAACGCATTCGAAAATCGGCTGAGGCTTCAGCACCATTCCCTCACCGCCGCCGAAGGGACGATCATCCACAGTCTGGTGACGATCGTGAGTGAATGCGCGCAGGTCGTGTATCTGCACATCCACCAGCTTCTGTTCGCGCGCGCGGCGCAGAACGCCGTAATCGAGTGGTCCTCGAAAGAAGTCTGGAAAGATGGTGATTAGGTCAAAGCGCATTGTTTCTGCGGTGTACTTCTTCTCCGTTATTTCTCGCGCTGCTCATTCTTCTCCTGTTTCGAGATCGGCGCATTCACCTCGAGCAAACCGTCGGGAAGCTTCATTTCGAGAACCTTTTGCTCAGCATCGAACCCCACGACGTACTCCCGGGCCAGGGGGATGTCATACACATTGTTCTCGTGCTGTACTACGAGTATGGGCGCCGCACCGGCCGGCCGCAGCACATCCTGAATGATGCCGACCTCCTTGTGCCGGTTCACATCGAGCAACCTGCTGCCCACCAAATCACTCACGTAAAAGCCGTCATTAAGCTCGACGCGTGCAGCCGCCGATATCTGGACGAGTTTGTTCTTCAGCTGTTCAGCGTCGCTGATCGAATCGACTCCGGCAAACTTCAGGACGATCCGGCCTTTGTGCAGCCAATGGTGCTCCAACAGATACTCGCGTGCGGGATCTCTCTCAGTACTCAGCCAGAGATTCCTTCGCTCGGCGAATGTCTCCGGAAAATCCGTAAGAATCTCGGCCAGCACCTCGCCGCGTCGTCCCTGTGGGCGGAGGATGCGGGCGATGGCGACGAGTTTGGCCGGTTGACTCAGACAAACAACATTCTATGAAATGCTTCGGCTTGCCCGGATAACATCAAGCCCGGAGACTACAACCGGTAAATTCCCTGGGCAGGGAATTCTGCAGGGAATTTTTTCCCATAAATAAAAATTCTCGCGCCAAACCCGCATAAACAGCGGCTCCGCGCGATCAGCCAGGGAATTCGCAGGGAATTAGCAGGGAATTTGTCTTAGGCAGACTCGCGCGCGCAGCCTCAATCGAGAAGCTCCCCCAGTTGCGGAGAGCTCTTTTTGATTTGACATACGGACACTCTCGTGCGAGCACCAAATTTGATGGATCGTATTAGCAAGCAGAAGCCCGACAATCACAGCCGTCAGCCAAAGCCCGCCGGTCGGAGCTTGCTTCTGGCGCTGCTTGCAACGGCTGGTTGTTGGTCGCCTCGCCGATGCTATCCTTGCGCCTCTATGTCCCGATTGCGATTTGCTTTTTTATACTTTTTCCTCTGTGCCTGTGCGTTCGCCCAGACGCCGGGGCAGGAGACCGCGAAGTACTTCGATTCGATCCGAACCAGTCCCCCGCTGCTGGAAGCATTTCTGCGCGAGATGCCGAAGGGCGGCGACCTGCATAACCATCTAAGCGGCGCGGTTTACGCCGAGAGCTACATACAGTACGCCATACACGACAACCTCTGCGTCACCCAGGCTCTGGCCTTTACGTCGGCGCCATGCGCTGAAACGAGCGTTCCTGCCGCCAGCGCTTTGACCAATGCGGTTCTATATCGGGAATTGCTGGACGCCCTGTCGATGCGCGATTTTCACGCTTTTTCGCAGGCCGGCCTGTCGGAGTCTGGCGAAGACCATTTTTTTGCGACCTTCGGGCGCTTCGGCATGGTATCGCGCGTTCATACCGGCGAAATGCTTGCCGAAGTAGCTTCGCGCGCGGGCAGGCAGAACGAGTCTTACCTGGAGCTGACCCTCGGCCTCGACCGACTTTCCGCGGCAATCGGTACCAAAGTGGGCTGGGACGAGGATTTCGACCGCATGCGGCAGAAGCTCACCGCGGCCGGCATCGACGCCGCTATTCCGCAAACGCGCAAGGCGCTTGACGATGCGGAAACAGAAAAAAACCGCCTGCTGCATTGTGATGGCTCCGCGAGAGCAGATCCAGGATGCAAGGTAACGATTCGATACATCCACGAGGTCTATCGCGGCACGCCGAAAGAGCAGGTCTTCGCGGAAATCATGACCGGATTCGCGCTGGCGAAAGCCGATCACCGTTATGTGGCCATCAATCCGGTGATGCCGGAGGATGGCCTTACTTCGATGTCCGATTACGACCTGCACATGAGGATGTTCGACTACTTCCACAAGCTTTATCCCGATGTGCACCTCACCGAGCACGCCGGCGAGCTTGCGCCCGGACTCGTGCCTCCCGAAGGGCTCCGACTCCACATTCGGGAAGCCGTCGAGGTTGGACATGCCCAGCGCATCGGCCATGGCGTAGATGTGATGGAAGAAGACCGGCCGATCGAGCTGCTGCGCGAGATGGCGGAGAAGCACGTCGCTGTCGAGATCTGTCTCACCAGTAACGACCTGATACTGGGCGTCTCCGGCGATCGTCATCCCTTCCCTGTGTACCGCAAGTTCGGCGTTCCCGTAGTGATTGCCACCGACGACGAGGGGGTTTCGCGGAGCGACATGACGCACGAATATCTGCGCGCCGTACAAGGCTATGCTCTCACCTACTCGGACCTAAAGAAGCTGGTCCGCGATTCGATTGACTACAGCTTCGCTGAACCACAAGTCAAAGAACAGCTGGGAAGGGATTTGAACTCACGGTTTGCGCAGTTTGAAAGCATCTACGGGACAGAACTGCGAAATCCTGGGGCGAACACGAAGGGCACGAAGGACACAAAGGAAAACCGTTAACACCCTTTGTGTCCTTCGTGAAAACCTTCGTGTCCTTTGTGTTCGCTCTTGCTTTTGACGCTCTCTGGTCCCATAAGTTTTCTGAATCCCACCTATCCGAACTTACATCTGAAGCGCTGTTGACAGGCTTGGTCCTGCTTCGATAGGGTATTGCGCTAATGCATATCGTCTCCATCGCGAGCATGTGTTGTTGTCGGCCGTGTTGTGTGCGCTCGCGTGTGGAGGTGCATTCCTAGACTTTCTCAGCTGTTCCGAATAGTCCAGAAAGCCCATCCACAGCGGATGGGCTTTTTATTTTCCCAAAACAGGATCTGATATGCCGCCGATAAGAAAACTAGTTCCGAAGTCCGTTGATTCGATCGCCGTGTGGACAGCGCTGGCGCTCGCGCTGATCGTTCGTCTCGGCTGGATCAAACGAGTGCCCTGGTAGAACTCCTATGGCTACGATTGCAATCTCGCAACCGGCATTTGCGCCCTGGCCGCGCCGATTCCTGCGTCCGCTGCCGGGAATTGCGCTGCTTGCCGCCATCGGCCTGCTCGGGAAGTTTCTCGAGCAGCGCATTGCCCTTTATGGCAAGACGCACCACCTCCATCTGCCAAACATCGAGTACGTCCTATGGGCGATCTTGATCGGGCTGGTCGTGGCAAATACCGTCGGGGTGCCGCGCATCTTCCAGGCGGGTATTGCCACGTATGACTTTTGGCTCAAAACGGGAATCGTGCTGCTCGGCGCCCGTTTTCTCGTCGGCGATCTGGCATTGATGGGGCCGGTAAGCCTGCTGCTTGTGCTGGTGGAGTTGGCGCTCGCGATCAGCTTCATGACATGGCTGGGCCGGCGGTTCGGTCTCAGCCGGGATCTGACCGCGCTACTTGCCGTAGGCTCGTCCGTCTGTGGAGTTTCGGCGATCATCGCCACGCAAGGAGCGATCGACGCAGATGACGAAGACGCATCCTTCGCGATAGCGGCCATCCTGGCTTTGGGCGCGATCTCGCTGCTCATCTTCCCCCTCATCGGACATGCACTGGGAATGTCTGACCACGCCTTCGGCCTCTGGTCTGGACTGGCAGTAGATAACACCGCTGAAGCCGTTGCCACTGGCGCCATCTACTCGGACACCGCGCAGAAGTTCGCCGCATTGGCCAAGACCACACGCAACGCGATGATCGGCTTCGTGGTGCTTGGGTTCGCGCTGCGCTGGGCATCCACTAAGGCCGTCGAATTCAAAGAGAACAAAGCGGCATTCCTATGGCGGAAGTTTCCCAAGTTCGTGTTGGGTTTCCTGCTGATCTCGCTATTTGCCAGCCTGCACGTTTTCGACAAATCGCAGACGCTCGCCTTAGGGAATCTTTCCCGCTGGGCATTCTTGTTGACGTTTGCCGGCGTCGGCCTGCGCACGGACATTCGCGCGATGTTCAGGCAGGGCGTGCGGCCCTTTCTGGTGGGAGCGCTGGGAGAAATTGCAATTGCCGTTTTGACACTCGGGTTGGTGGTGGCAGCCAGCCGCGTGGCCCATTTCTGACACAAACATGGCTGACCTCGCACAAGCAAAAGAAACCAAGGCGCAAAAAGTCGAACGCCTGAAGCGCGCGCTCAATCCCTGGGAGCAGGTCGAGCAGATCCGGGAATTCGCCCGCCAGGGCCGAGGCTCGATACCGCCGGAGTGGGCCAATACCTACTTCAAGTGGTGGGGAATCTACACCCAGGGTGACGGCGTGGGCGCGGTCGGCGGCAAGGGCGGCGAAGGACTCGCGACCGAATACTTCATGATGCGCATCGGCCTGCCGAATGGCATCGTCAACTCACAGCAACTGCGCGCAATCGGGGCTATCGCGCAACAACATGCAAGAAATCTGGCCGACATCACCGTGCGGCAGAACATTCAGCTTCATTGGCTCACGATTGACGGCTTGGTAGAAGCCATGGATTCGCTGGCAACAGTGGGACTCGGACCAAAGGGAGCATGCGGCGACGTCGTACGCAATGTGACCGGGTGTCCCCTGGCGGGCGTGGCAGGCGATGAAATAGTGGATGCGTCGCCGGTCGCGCAAGCCATCGCACGCGAGCTTTCCGGCAACCCTGAGTTTTACAACCTGCCGCGGAAGTTCAAGATTACGGCGACCGGCTGCCGGAGCTGGTGCTCCTATCCTGAGATCAACGACGTTGCGCTAACTGCCACAGAACGGGTTCGCGCAGGCGCTCGCGAAGTTGGGTTTTCATTGCGGGTCGGCGGCGGATTATCTGCCGATCCCCATTTGGGAATTCGGCTTAACTGCTTCGTGCAGCAAGAGCGGGCAGTCGAGGTGGTGCGCGCCGTAGCCGAACTGTTTCGCGAACAGTCGTCGTTGCGGGAGAACCGCGAACGCGCGCGACTGAAGCACCTTTTCCTGCAGCAGGGTTGGACGCCGGAGCGTTTTCTGGCTCAAGCCGAAGACCGTTTGGGCTACAAGCTCGATGCGGCGGAGTACGAGCCGGTTCCGGCGGACATCTATCGCGACCACGTTGGAATTCACCCGCAAAAGCAGCCGGGACTCGCCTATGTAGGAGCTTCGGTTCTTCGTGGACGTGTTTCTGGTGAACAGCTGACGCGCTTAGCCGAACTGGCGGAGCGATTTGGCACCGGCGATATCCGCACCACCACCATGCAGAACCTTATCGTGCTCAATGTTCCGCGCAGCCGCGCAGGAGCGCTGGCGCAGAAGCTGGAACGACTTGGCCTCCCAGTCGAGGCGACTCCCTTCTG
Organism: Acidobacteriota bacterium; assembly: GCA_019243475.1. Lineage (GTDB taxonomy): Bacteria > Acidobacteriota > Terriglobia > Terriglobales > Acidobacteriaceae > Gp1-AA112. The sequence goes on from JAFAUE010000184.1 coordinate 14,082, forward strand.
GCGCGGAGCGATTGCTTGCACTGGAACCGAGTTTTGCAAGCTGGCGATTACTGAGACCAAGTCCTTCACCCGCTGGCTGGTGGAGGAACTGGAAGCGCGCCTGCCGGAATTCGATCAGCAGTTGAAACTGCACGTGACAGGTTGTCCGAATAGTTGCGGACAGCACTGGATCGCGGACATTGGCCTCGAAGGCAAGAAGATCAAGCACAACGGCAAGCTCGTCGATGCGTACTACTTCTGTGCCGGGGGCTCGCTTGGCGCATGGGCGCGTACCTCGCGTGCGCTGGGCTACCGCGCGGCGGCAACCGAAGTGCCCGAAGCTTTGGAGCGTCTCCTGCGTACCTATCTCACTCGTCGCGAGGACGGCGAAAATCTGCGTGCCTGGTTTGCGCGGCACAGCGACGCCGAGCTGCGCGAGTTCCTTGCGGGAAGTGAGTTCGCGCCCGTCGAGCGTGACTTGCCTGCGGCGCGCGTTCCGCATGGAGTGGAGTGATGGAGTTGTTTCCCATTTTTTTGAAGCTCGAAGGCCGTAACTGCCTCGTGGTGGGCGCAGGCCAGGTAGGCACGCAGAAGATCTCCGGCCTGCTCGACGCCGGCGCGCGGGTTACAGTCGTGGAACCGTCGCCCGCGTTTGCGGTGCGGGAGTTCTTCGGCGATCGTGTGATCTGGCACGAACGCAAATATTTTCCCGGCGACCTCGACAACAAGTTTCTCGTCATCGCCGCAACTTCCGACGAGCGAGTGAACCGGCAAATCTACGAGGAGGCACAGCGCCGGGGCATACTCGCAAACGTGGTCGACGTACCGCCGCTCTGCGATTTTTACTACCCCGCTCTCGTGCGGCGAGGAGCATTGGTCGTGGCCGTTTCTTCCGGCGGCGAGAGTCCACATCTGGCCCAGCGGGTGCGCGATGAGATCAATCAACTCTTGCCGGACCATCTCGGAGAAACAGTGGAGCGGATTGGCAACGAGCGCCGGCGCATTCTGCGGGAACACGCGCCGGGAAAAGAGCGCGTGCAGATGTTGCGCGATCTCGTGTATCCACGCGGAGTGGGAGCATGAGCGTCGTCTGGGGCAAGGTATATCTTGTCGGCGCGGGTCCGGGCGATCCTGACCTGTTGACTCTCAAAGCGGCGCGCGCGCTGCGCCAAGCCGATGTTGTTCTACACGACGACCTGGTAAGCCAGGAGATCCTGGCGCTGATTCCGCGCACCGTGACACTGATCTCAGTCGGCAAGCGATGCGGCGAAAAACGGGTTTCGCAAGAAGAAATCAACGGCATGATGGTTTCCTACGCTGCGGCAGGACGCCAAGTCGTGCGTTTGAAGTCCGGAGATCCAATGCTCTTCGGCCGAGCCGGCGAAGAGATC